>NZ_JBEXOV010000069.1:0-39360 GCF_040611715.1 Streptomyces sp. NPDC006544
CGGCCCGCCGTGGGCGACCGGCGCGCGGCCCGTGAACAGCGGGCCGCGCCCCGCCGGCTCACCACCGACCATCCTCGGTTCGGACCCCGACGGGATCCGACCGATCCCCGAAGACCCCCAGGCCCCCCCAGGCCCCCCAGGTCCCCCGGCCGCTCCCGGCCCGTCACGGCCGACCCCTGACCGGTCCCCGCCGGGCCCCGGCCTCCGGGTCACCAGCCGATCCCGGCCAACCCCCGGCCGACCCCCGATCGGCCCCGGCCCGGCCCCGATCGACCCGCGCGCGGCCCCGGCCGACCCCCGATCGACCCCGGCCCGATCCCGGCCGACCCCCACCCGTCCCTCAGCCGCCCCCGGCCAACCCCCGACCGGATTCTCCCGTTGACGCACCGCCCGCAGAATCCTACTGTCAGCCATAGGATTCCTTCGGCAGACCGGGAGCGTGCAATGAGTGGCGGCGGCAGCATCAACGGTGGCGGCGGCGAACAGGCCCGTAAGACGGCGCAGGCGCTGGCCTACCTCACCGGGTTCGGCAACGAGCACAGCTCGGAGGCCGTCCCCGGCGCGCTCCCGATCGGCCGGAACTCGCCCCAGCGCTCTCCCCTCGGCCTCTACGCCGAACAGCTCAGCGGCAGCGCGTTCACCGAGCCGCGCGCCCTGAACCGGCGGTCCTGGCTGTACCGGATCCGCCCCTCCGCCGCGCACCCGCCCTTCACCCGGACCGACAACGGCGCGCTGCGCACCGCGCCCTTCACCGAGGCCCCGGCGGACCCCAACCGGCTCCGCTGGAACCCGCTGCCCGACCCGGCCCCCGGCACCGATTTCCTGGCCGGTCTCTGGACGCTCGGCGGCAACGGCGACGCCACCCAGCGCAGCGGCATGGCCATCCACCTCTACGCCGCCAACGCCCCGATGACCGACCGGGTGTTCAGCGACTCCGACGGCGAGCTGCTGATCGTCCCCGAGCGCGGCGGCCTGCTGCTGCGCACCGAGTTCGGCCTGCTCAGCGCCCGCCCCGGCGAGATGGCTCTCATTCCCCGCGGGGTCCGCTTCCGCGTGGAGCTCCTCGACGCCGACGCGCGCGGCTACGTCTGCGAGAACTACGGCCGCCCCTTCGAGCTGCCCGACCTGGGGCCGATCGGCGCCAACGGCCTCGCCTCCGCGCGGGACTTCCGGGCGCCCGTGGCGGCGTACGAGGACGAGGAGCGTCGAACCGAGGTGGTCAACAAGTTCTGCGGCAACCTCTGGACCGCGACGTACGACCACTCCCCGCTCGACGTGGTCGCCTGGCACGGCACGCACGTCCCGTACGTCTACGACCTGCGCAGTTTCAACGTCCTCGGCTCCATCAGCTACGACCACCCCGACCCGTCGATCTTCACCGTGCTGACGTCGCCCTCCGACACGCCGGGCCTGGCGGGCGTGGACTTCGTGGTCTTCGCCCCGCGCTGGCTGGTCGGCGAGGACACCTTCCGCCCGCCGTACTTCCACCGGAACGTGATGAGCGAGTACATGGGCCTGATCGAGGGCGCCTACGACGCCAAGGCCGAGGGCTTCGTCCCCGGCGGCGGCTCGCTGCACAACATGATGTCCGCGCACGGACCCGACCGGGAGACCTTCGACCGGGCGAGCGCCGCCGAGCTGAAGCCGCAGAAGATCGACGACGGCCTGGCCTTCATGTTCGAGACCCGCTGGCCCATCACGGCCACCGCCCAGGCCGCCGGTGCGGACCACCTCCAGCGCGGATACGACGACGTCTGGCAGGGGCTCCAGCGGCACTTCCGCGCCTAAAATCACGAGCACTGCCGCGCCCCCGGCCGAGCGCGTCACCACGCTCCCGCGTCACGGCGCGGCAGTGCTCCCACGCCCACCCCGTCGTACGGAGAATCACCCGTGACCGCCTTCGCCCCCGACTCGCTGGTACTGAACCGGAAGCTGCCCCTCTGGTACCAGGTATCCCAGTCGTTGCGCGCCTCGATACTCGGGCGCACCGCGGACGCCTCGCTGCGGCTGCCCACCGAGGAGCAGCTCGCCGAGCACTACGGGGTCAGCGTGCTCACCATGCGGCAGGCACTCAAGGAGCTGGAGACCGAGGGCCTCATCAGCCGCCACCGGCGACGCGGGACCTTCATCGAACCGGCGGCGATGCGCGGGGCGCCGGTCCGGCTGCTGGGGTCGGTCGACGCGATCGTGGCGCAGCAGTCGGGCGACCGTACGACGATTCTCGGCCACGCGCGGACGCCGGTCGCCGGGGAGCTGCTGGCGCACTTCCCGGACACGCCGGAGGTGGTCACGTACCGCAGGCTGCGCCATGACAGCGAGAGCGGCGAGCCGACCAACTGGGCGGAGAACGCGGTCCGTCCGGAGCTGGCGGAGTTCATCGACCTGGCCGATCTGGTGCGCTGGCCCATGACGAAGGTGCTGCGTGACGTCGCGAAGGTCGAGATCAGCCGCATCACCGACACCGTCGAGGCGCGCCTGGCCGATCCGGTCACGGCCGAACTGCTCCAAGTACCGCTGCTGAGCCCGATCCTGCACTACACGGGCGTGACGTACGACAAGGGCGGCCGGGTGGTGGACGTCGCTCGGATCCGGTACCGCGGCGACCACTTCTCCTTCACGGTGACGGTCGACGCCTCCTGACACGGGCGTCCCGTACCCGCACGGTGCGCGACGCCGGCGGCCGGCGCGGCCGAGCCGTTCCGCTCCTTCGAGCGATTGCTTCCGGTGAGCGCATCCGGGTGAGCGCTTGCGGGCGGCTGCGTGCGGGCGACCGCCTCCGGGCGGCTGTCTCCAGCCCGTCCGCTACTTCTCCTCGTCGTCCTTGCCGCGCTCGCCCTCCGCCTGGGACGGCGTGGTCCGCGACGTCTGGGCGTGGCGCTGCTTCTTCTGCCCCTCGTCCATGTCCTCGTCGAGCCGCTCCCCCTCGGCCTGCGACGGCGTCGAGTACTCGTCGTACTGGCTCATGACCGCCTCCTTGGTCTCCCGGGTCCGAACGGTCCCCGGGTCGGCGCAGATCCCTACACAAGGAGCCTAACGCTCCGGCCTGGACGCGGCCCGGCCACCGGACGTCGTCGCTACCATCTGCCGGGTGAGCGCTGACGCACCTCCACGGAATCCGCTGCTGGACGATCTGATGCCTTGGGCCGTGGGCTCCCTGCGCCTGGGCCGGGCCTGGGTAGCGGCCCCCGACCCGGGGATCCTGCGCGCCCGCTGGGCCACTCTGACGGGCGCCGCCGGGGCCGAGCGGGAACGGCTGTTCCGCCCGACCCGGGCCCGTACCCCCGACGCCGGGGCCGCCGCGCTGCCGGGGCAGCGTGCGGGCTCCACCGCCCGTTTCACGGACGTGCCGGGACCGTGTCCCGACCCCGTACGGGTGCTGCGCGAGCCCTTCGACGAGCAGTGGCTGCTGCCCGACCAGCGGCTGATCGACCGGGCCCGCCCGGAGCTGTGGCGGGTGCTGGACGAGCACCAGCTGTTCACCGTGGAGTCCCAGCAGACGGCCGGGCTGCTGGTCACCGCGCGCCTCCCGGCCGGCCGGCTCGGCCGGATCCGTCCCCTGCACCGGCGCCCGGGTGGTGCCGAGCCCAATCTCGCGCCCGGCCTGCTGCCGCTGCTCGGCGAGCGCTACGGCACCTGGGTCACCCCCGAGGACGTGCTGTGCTGGATCCTCGCCGCCGGGCGACCGGGTCCGCGGGGGTACGAGGTCCCGCTGACCGCCGACCCCGAGCGCTGGCGGGCCGGGCTGGATCTGGGCCACCGGCTGCTCGCCGTCCAGCTGCGCGGGGCGCGCGGCGGCGAGCCGCCCCGGCTGCCCGGCGGGCGCCGGCCCTACGTCCGCTCGGCGCTGCCCGCCTGGCCGCGCGAGCTCGCGTACGACCCGCCGAGCGAGACCCTGAGCATCGGCGGTGGGACCGTCTCCCCCGTGCCCGCCGGGGCGTGGGAGTACGAGGTCCAGGGCGTCCGGGTCCTGGAGGCGTGGTTCGGCGCCCGGCTCGCCCACCGGGATCCACGGGCCGACGGGCTGGAGGCGCTGGGCCCGGCCGAGTGGCCGCAGGACTGGACCTCGGAACTGCTGGCCCTGGTGACGACCCTGGCACTGCTGGCGGACCTGGCGCCGCAGCGGTCCGCGTTCGAGCCCGGACCTTCGCTGGACGACACCGGGCTGCGCGCGGCCGGGGTCCTGCCGCCGCCTTCCTGGGCCCGGCGCCCGGCTTCGGTCCTGGACCACCAGGAGGAGGGTCCGGGAGGGCAGTTCGCGCTCCTGTGAGCCCGCGGCACTAGTCCCCCCAGGCCCCCAGCAGCCGGACCACCGACCGGTCGAACACCGCGGCCGGGTCGGGCAGTTCGCCCGGGACCCCCGGCGCGGCCGCGAGGACGCCCGCCAGGAGCGGGTACTCGCCCGTCGCCAGCCGGGAGCCGAGCCAGGCCGCCCGTACGTTCTGCTCGGCGGCCTCGCTCCAGGGGAGTTGGCGGGCCCGCTCGGCCAGGGCCAGTTCGCCCGCGACGAACGCGGCGACCGTCCCGTTGATGGCGGCGATCAGCTCCAGCTTCTCCCCGCCCGTGGCCCGGAGCGGCGCCAGGCAGGCCAGGCTGTGCTCCAGGTACCGCAGGGCGTTCGGGCCGAATCCGTGGGCCGGGCTCAGCAGCCGGGGCAGCCACGGGTGCCGGTGCATGATCTCCCGGGTCTGGCGGGCCAAGGCGAGCTGGTCGGCCCGCCAGTCGCCGGTCGGGGGCGCCAGCGCGTATTCCCCGCTGACCGCGTCGACCATCAGCTCGTACAGGTCCTCCTTGCGCGGCACGTAGTTGTAGAGGGACATCGTCCCGGCGCCGACCCCGGCCGCCACGCGCCGCATGGAGACGGCTTCGATCCCCTCCGCGTCGGCGATCCGCACCGCCTCGGCGGCGATCGAGTCGCGGCTGTGCGCGGGCCGGGGGCCACGGCCGGCCCGCTGCGGGCGGGCCCAGATCACTTCGGGTTCAGCGGAGCGGCCGCTGGGTGTCATCGCTCATCACCTCGTCCATCGCTCACCATCGTAGTTACGTACATCGTACGTAGTGGGGTAGGGTGCACCACATGACAACTACGTACGCTGTACTTAGTGAGGGTCTCGAGAAGAACTACGGCGAGGTGCACGCCCTGCGCGGCCTCGATCTCACCGTCCCCGAGGGCACGGTCTGCGGCCTCCTCGGCCCCAACGGCGCGGGCAAGACCACCGCGGTCCGCATCCTCGCCACCCTCACCGCGCCCACCGCGGGCCGCGCCCTCGTCGCCGGTCACGACGTCGTGCGCGACCCGGCCGCCGTCCGTCGGGCCATCGGGGTCACCGGTCAGTACGCCTCCGTCGACGGGGACTTGACCGGCCGCGAGAACCTGCGGCTGTTCGCCCGGCTCGCCGGACTGCGCGGCCGGGCCGCCCGGGGCCGCGCCGACGAGCTGCTGGACCACTTCGGCCTCACCGAGGCCGCCGACCGGGTGGCGGGCACCTGGTCGGGCGGCATGCGCCGACGCCTCGACCTCGCCGCCGGGCTGGTCACCCGACCCCGGGTGCTGTTCCTCGACGAACCCACCACCGGTCTCGATCCGGCGGCCCGCGAGCAGATCTGGACCGCCGTACGGGGCCTCGCGCGGGAGGGGACGAGCGTGCTGCTCACCACCCAGTACCTGGAGGAGGCCGACCGGCTCGCCGACGACATCGTGGTCGTGGACCACGGCCGGACCGCCGCCACCGGCACCCCGTCCGAACTCAAGGCACGGATCGGCTCCTACGCCGAGGTCACCGTCGACGAGCCCGCCGCGCTGGGAGGCGCGGCCGGCGTACTCGACCAGCTGACAGGGGGGCTGCCCGCCCTGGACCGGGAGCGCCTCACCGTCGGCGTGACCGTGCTCGACTCCGGCCTGACGCTGCCGCGGATCGTCCGCGCGCTCGACGCGGCCGGCATCGCCGTGACCGACGCGAGCCTGCGCCCGCCCACCCTCGACGAGGTGTTCCTGCGCCTCACCGGTGACCCCCGGACCGCCCCGGCCTCCCCGGCCCCGCGGTGCCCCGATCCCCGCAACCCCGGCAGCCCCGTCGAGATCAAGGAGCAGGCGGCATGAGCACCTTGCTGTCCGACGGCGGCGCCGTCCTCACCCGCCAGTTGCAGAAGGCCCGGCACGCCCCGGCGCTGCTGATCCTCACCCAGACCATGCCGGTGACCATGCTGCTGTTCTTCGGCTACGTCTTCGGCAGCGCGCTCGCCATGCCGGGCCAGGAGTACCGGCAGTTCCTCGTCCCCGGAATGCTCGCCGCCACCGCCGCGAACGGCCTGATGACGGGGATGTTCACGGCCTCGCAGGACGCACACCGGGGGGTGACGGACCGCTTCCGGACCCTGCCGATGAGCCGGACCGCGGTTCCGCTGGGGCAGACGGCCGCCGATCTGCTGACCACGGCCGCCTCGATGGTTCCGCTGATGCTCGTGGGGCTGGCGATGGGCTGGCGGGTCGAGAACGGCCCCGCGGGGGCGCTCGGAGCCCTCGGCGTCCTGCTGCTCTTCCGCTTCGCCACCGCGTGGGTGGGGACGTACCTCGGGCTGCTGAGCAAGAGCGAGGAGGCGGCGGGCCAGCTCGGGAGCGCCACCTTCGTCCTGCCGATGCTCTCCGCCGCGTACCTGCCGACGGCCGGCCTGCCCGGATGGCTGCGCACGGTCGCCGAATGGAACCCGATCAGCGCCGTCGCGACCGCCGTGCGCACGCTGTGCGGGATCGCGGGGGACGAGGCGGCGGCGGGCGCCGCGTGGCCGGTCGCCCACCCCGTCGCCGGGGCGCTGCTCTGGTCCTCGGCCCTGCTGCTCCTCTTCGTACCGGCGGCCACCCGCCTCTACGCACGCGGCCGCGACTGAAGGGAAGCGGGAACGGGAGCGGGAGCGGGAACGGGGAACGGGAGCCGGGCCGGCCCGCGGTGGGCGGGCCCGGCCGCGACGGGCGGGCCCGGAGGGTGACAGATCGCCTCCGTGCCGGTAGGCAGAGGGGCATGCAACCCGATACGCACGCCACCGAGCCGCTCCCGCTCGAGGCGATCACCGTCGTCGCCGTGGAGCAGGCCGTCTCGGCCCCCTTCGCCACCCGCCAGCTCGCCGACCTCGGCGCGCGGGTCATCAAGGTCGAGCGGCCCGACGGCGGCGATTTCGCGCGCGGCTACGACACCGCCGCGCACGGTCTCGCCTCCCATTTCGTGTGGGCCAACCGGGGCAAGGAGTCGATCGCGCTCGACCTCAAGGACCCGCGCGGCCGTGAGCTCCTGCACGGGCTGCTCGAAGGGGCCGACGTCTTCGTCCAGAACCTCGCGCAGGGCGCCGCCGCCCGGCTCGGGCTCGACTCGGCCGCGCTGTGCGCGCGCTACCCGCGGCTGATCGCCGTGGACGTCTCCGGCTACGGACCCGAAGGCCCGTACGCCCACAAGCGCGCCTACGACATGCTCGTCCAGTGCGAGGCCGGCCTGGTCGCGGTGACCGGCACGCCCGAGCGGTCCGTCAAGGCGGGCATCCCGGCCGCGGACATCGCGGCCGCCATGTACGCCTTCTCGGGCGTGCTCGCGGCCCTGCTGCGGCGCGGGATCACCGGGCGCGGGGGGAGGGTGGAGGTGTCGATGCTGGACGCGCTCGCCGAGTGGATGGGGCATCCGCTGCACCACACCATGCACGGCGGGGAGCAGCCGGTGCGCACCGGCCTGGCGCACGCCGTGATCGCACCCTACGACGCCTACCCGACGGCGGACGGGGGCCAGGTGCTGCTGTCGGTGCAGAACGACCGGGAATGGCGCCGGCTGGCGGAACAGGTCCTGGAACGGCCCGAGTTGGCCGACGATCCGGGTTTCGCGACGAACGCCGCGCGCACCGTGAACCGGGAGAAGACCGACGCGGTGGTGGCCGACGCACTGGGCCGGCTCGGCGCGGCCGAGGCGATCGGCCGCCTGGAGGAGGCGGGCATCGCCTGCGCGCGGCTGAACTCGGTGGCCCAGCTGGCGGCGCACCCCCAGCTGGCGGCCCGGGACCGCTGGCGGGAGGTGGACTCGCCCGTGGGACCGCTGCGGGCCCTGCTGCCGCCGATCGGGTTCCCCGGCGGCGCGGCACCGCACATGGGTGCGGTGCCCGCGCTCGGCGAACACACCGAAGCCCTCCTGCACGCCCTGGGGATGACGGGCGAACAGATCTCGGCTTTGCGCCGGGACGGCGTGGTTCGCTGACTGGGCAGGGTCGATCGTGCCGCCGGCCGGGCCGGGAGCGAAGCGGCGTGGCTGCTGGAACGGAAGGGTTACGAGCGGCGGCTGCCGAAGAGCGTGCGACGCAGGCGGCGCAGCGGCGCGAAGAGCGAGACGCGCGCGCTCCGGCTCCGCAGGCGGTGCGTGTGGTCGCGCGAGGTGAGCTCACGCATGAGCAGCGTCGCCTCGGCTGCCTCGCGGTGCGGGACGGCGGGACCGCCCAGCACGGCGAGGTGGCGGTCGAGGCGCGAACTGGCCGCGCCGCTACCGCAGGTGATGGCAGGCACGCGGGGCGGCCTGCTGCGCATTGCTATCTGTTCCATGTCTCTCCCCACCCGTACGAGGGCACCCGGCCCACCGGGCAGGTTAACCCTACCGCCCCCGCGTCGCGCTCGGGTATCCCGGTGGTGTGAATTGCCCGTGCGGCGAGCGGGAGTTGACGATTACTCAGGGGAGTCGATCGTCACTCTCCGCACAAACCGACGACCCGGCGCGGGCCCCGGGAAGGCCTCCCCCCGCCCCCTGCGGCTCCCCGCGAGCCCCCACGGCCCGGCGCGGACTTTCCGCGCGGGCCGCCCCGAACCGTCACCGCCGCCCACGACGTGACGGGAGCCACACCGCGCCCACTGCGCTAACTTGGAGTGATCGTCCGGTAACTCCGCTGGGGCGCACGTGAAGGGGGCTTGCGGTGACCGAGTCCGCGTCGAACGATGACGGGAACGCCCCGGGGGTCCACCCGGACGACGTCCCGGCGAAGAGGGTCGCCGGACGCTACCGCCTGCTGGGCCCGCTCGGGCAGGGCGGGATGGGAACGGTGTGGCGGGCCCGCGACGAGGTGCTGGGCCGTGAGGTCGCCGTCAAGGAGGTCCGGGCGCCGGGCGGCATGGACCCCTCCGAAGTGGACCGCATGTACCGGCGCCTGGAACGCGAGGCCTGGGCCGCGGCCCGCGTCTCGCACCGGGGCGTCGTCACCGTCTACGACGTGGCCACCGACGACGGCCGGCCGTGGATCGTGATGGAGATCGTACGGGGGCTCTCGCTCGCGGAGGTCCTCGAGGGCGACGGGCCGCTCAGCCCGCAGCGGACCGCGCACATCGGCGAGCAGGTGCTGTCCGCCCTGCGCGCCGCGCACGAGGCGGGGGTGCTGCACCGGGACGTGAAGCCGGGCAACGTGCTGATCGCCGACGACGGCCGCGTGGTGCTCGGCGACTTCGGGATCGCGAGCCTGGAGGGCTCCACCGCCATCACCATGGCGGGCGAGGTGGTCGGCTCCCCCGAATTCCTCTCGCCGGAGCGTGCGTTGGGGAACGATCCCAGTCCCGCCACGGACCTGTGGGCGCTCGGGGTGATGCTGTACACGGCCGTCGAGGGGGCCTCGCCGTTCCGCCGGAACACCCCGGTGGCCACCCTGCGGGCCGTCGTGGACGACGATTTCCCGCCACCGTTGCGGGCCGGGGCCCTGGCTCCCGTACTGGAGGGGCTGCTGGCCAAGGATCCAGAGCGGCGGCTGCCCGCGGCGGAGGCGGCCCGGCTGCTGCGGATCGTCGGTGCGGGCGGGACCGTACGGGCCTTCGGCGGGACCGCGTCCGGGCCGACCATGGCGCTTCCCGCGGGGGCCGCGTCGGGGCAGGAGGTGGGTCCGGACACGCCCGCGTCCACGGCCCGGCGCAGCCGCGGCCGGCACGCCCCGCCGGGTGCGACGCCCGCGCCGGCGCCCCTCGCCGCGGTCGGCGGACCGCGGCGGCCGGGGCGCGCGGGGGCGGTCCTCAGCGGCGGGATCGTACTGCTGGCGGTCGTGGTGGCCCTGCTGGGCTGGCTGCTGTGGAAGGACCTGCGCATCACCGGGGGCTTCGGCGGGGCCGGCCCCACGCCCTCCGCGGCTCCCAGCCCGAGCGCTGCCGCCCCGACTTCACCGAGCCCCTCCCCGAGTCCGTCCGAGAGCCCGGCCGAGAGCCCGGCCGCGTCCCCGTCGGCCGTTCCCGCGGCCCAGTTCACCCTGTCCGCGGTCCAGGCCGTCCGTGACGGCTACCGCGGCACCTGCCCGGCGCCCGCCGCCGACGCGCCCGCCTTCACCGCCACCGTCGCGGTGGACCGGACCCCGGCCGTGCTGGAGTACCGCTGGGCCACGCGCAGCGGGGAGACCTCCGGTCCCGGCTGGCAGACCGTCACGTACCCGTCGGGCGGGCCGGGGAGCATGCGGCTGGACCACACGGAGCTGACGTCCTACCCGGACGCGACCTTCGAGGACGCGGTACGGCTGGAGATCCGGACCCCCGAGGAGGCGGCCTCGGCCTGGCTCGAGTACTCCGTGACGTGCGCGGAGGAGACCCCGACGAGCGGGGCCCCCTCCCCTGCGGCCTCCGGACCGAGCGGCTCCCCGTCACCGGAGCCGGGAGCGACCGTCAGCCCTTGAGCGGACCCGGCGGCCCCTCAGGCCGCGTTGGTGAACACGGGCAGGTAGCCGCCGGACTGTCCGGCGGCGGTCGGGTGGTACGACTCGCCGATGTTGAGCCAGTTGAGGCTGTGCAGCCACTCGCTGCCGGAGCAGATCTCGTGGCCCGTGAAGGTGCCCGCCACCGAGGCGAAGGTGAAGCCGTGGTCGGCGGCGCGTTTGGCGATGGCGGCGTTCAGGTAGTCGGAGGCTCCGTTGATGGCCGTGCGTTCGCCCTCGGTCAGTCCGGCGACGCAGTTTCCGTTCAGCTTGTAGAAGCGGGGATAGCCGAGGACGACCACGTGGGCGCCCGGGGACCGGCTGTGGATGGCGTCGTAGACCGTGTCGAGCTGGCCGGGGAGGGTGGCGTCCACGTACCCCTTGGCCTGGTTGACGCGGCTGACGCAGGTGGACTCGGACTGGAGCACACAGGTCGTCATGACGTCCGAGAATCCGGCGTCGTTGCCGCCGATGGTGATGCTGACCAGGTCGGTGCCGGAGTTCAGCGGGGCGAGCTGGCCGCTCATCACGTCACCCGTACGGGCGCCGGAGCAGGCGGCGAAGGAGAAGGTCTGCGGGGCGTGGGCGGCGGCCCAGAGCGCTGGGTAGGCGCGCGTGGTGCGCTTGCAGTTCCCGCTGGAACTGTCGTAGTTGCCGGCGCCGACTCCGGACGAGTACGAGTCGCCGAGGGCGACGTACCCGAAGTCGGCCGCGGCGGAGGCCTGTCCCGCGCCGAGGAGGGCGGCGCCCGCGGCGAGTAACAGGGCGGAGGCGAGGGCTGCGAAGCGCGGCATTCTCATGCTCATGTATGCGGCTCCTTGTGGGGGTTACTTCTCAGTCCGTGATACAAGGAGCGGAGCCCTGCTGGAAGTGTCCATGTCAAGAATATTCGGAGTGGACATGTGGTCCGAATCTTCACCCGCACGGCGTTTGAAGAGGGAACTCCGCCACTCGTTCCGGCGAAACACGGGTGCATGAGCGGAGTTCGTGCCGGATCATGGGCGCCATGCCAGCCAACCCGCAGGACGCACTGCCGATCCGGCTCAACGTCGACGACAGCGACTCCCCGTCGGACGTCGTCGACGCGCTGTTCCTCGGCCGCTTCGCGTCAGGCGAGCAGCCCTACTCGCACAGCGTCTCGATCGAGCGGGTGAAGGCCGGCGCGACCCTCCTGCCGCCCAAGGCCACCGTGCTGCGCTCGGCGCGCGACACCGACCGCAGCGCGACGCTCGCCGAGGGCGAGGGCTGGACCATGCTCGTCTCCCGCTGGAGCCGGGGCGCCGACGTCACGGTCACGGCGATCAGCGACGAACTCGCCGCCGGGGTGCTCGGAGAGGCCACGGAAGGCGTGCAGGACGAGCCCGAACCACAGCCGGAGAACGTCACCATGGGGTTCTGGTACGTCTCCCCGCGCCGCGGCCCGTACCGCACGACCCGGCAGATCGCGGCCGGGACCTGGGCGCAGGTGCGGCCCAACTACACGGCTCCGGTGGCCGGGGCGATGGACCGGCTGATGAAGGTCACCCCGGACGACATCGCGGGCCGGCTGCTCCTGCTGCACGGGCCGCCCGGCACGGGCAAGACCTCGGCGCTGCGGACGCTCGCCCGGTCCTGGCGGGACTGGTGCCAGGTGGACTGCGTACTGGACCCGGAGCGGCTGTTCAACGACGTCGGGTACCTGATGGACATCGCGATCGGTGAGGACGAGGGCACGGCGAAGGGCCGCTGGCGGCTGCTGCTGCTGGAGGACTGCGACGAGCTGATCCGCGGCGAGGCCCGCCACACCGCCGGACAGGCGCTGTCGCGGCTGCTCAACCTCACGGACGGGCTGCTCGGCCAGGGGCGCAACGTACTGGTCGGCGTGACGACCAACGAGGACCTGGAGCGGCTCCACCCGGCCGTGGTCCGGCCGGGCCGCTGCCTGGCCCGGATCGAGGTCGGCCGGCTGACGCACCGCGAGGCGGTGGACTGGCTCGGCACCGACGAGGGCGTCTCCCGCGACGGCGCGACCCTGGCGGAGCTCAACGCCCTGCGCCGCGGCGCGACCGGCCCCGCGGCCCTGCTGCCGCCGCAGGGCCACGACACCGAGGCGGGGCTGTACCTGTAGGCACGCCGACACGCCGTGGTGCCGGTGGGCGCGGGGCGGGCGGGGCGGCGGGGCGCGCGCACGGCGACGACAATGGGGGCGCGGCCGGAGGCCCGCCCCCGCCGGCCGTGTACCCCCGCGGGGCCCACGAACAGGAGAACGCACCGTGCTCGAACCGGCGCAGGAGAACCCCTACCCCGACAGCCACGTCCTCGGCGAGGGTCCCGAGCCGCATCCTCAACTCCGGCCGGTACTGGGCCTCATCGGGCGCTGGCACGGGCGGGGAAGCGGGGAGTACCCGACCCTCGAACACGGCTTCCGGTACGAGCAGGAGATCACCTTCGCCCACGACGGCAGGCCCTTCCTCTGCTACACGTCGCGCGCCTGGCTCGTCGACGGGTCCGGCAAGGCGCTGCGGCCGGCGGGACGGGAGACCGGCTGGTGGCGGATCCTGCCGGACGCCTCCGTCGAGGCCACCCTCGCCCACCCGACGGGAATCGTCGAGACGTACGTCGGCCGGGTGTCCGGTACGGAGATCGAGATGGAGACGGAGACCGTGGGGCTCACCCCCCGGGCCAAGGAGGTGACCGGCATGCGGCGCCGGTACGTCCTCCAGGACGGCGAGCTGACGATCGTGCAGGAAATGGCCGCGGTGGGACAGCCCATGCACCACCACCTCCAGGCCCGGCTGCTGCGGCGCGAGGGCTGACCCTGCGGGCGCCTGCGGGCGCCTGCGACGCCGACGGACACCTGCGGACGCCGGGCCGACCGTGGACCGTGCCCGCCGGCCGGGCGTCAGCCGGCGTACCGCGCCCGCAGCGCGTCCAGCGCCGCCGCCACCGCCTCGTCGAAGGTCAGACCCAGCCGCCGCGCCCGCTCGGCATAGGCCTGTGCGGAGGCGGCCGCCTCCCGGGCCGCCCCGTCGCCCGCCGCGGCGACGAAGCTGCCGCCCCGGCCCCGCGTCTCGATCACCCCGTCCGACTCCAGCGCCCGGTAGGCCTTCGCCACGGTGTTCGCCGCCAGCCCGAGCTCCTCGGCGAGTCCGCGCACCGTGGGCAGTTTGAAGCCGGCCGGCAGCCGGCCCGCCCGCGCCCCCTCCGCGATCTGGGCGCGCAGCTGCTCGTACGGGGCGGCCGCGCCGGCCGCGCCGTCGATCCGGATCTTCAAGTTCGCGGGAGTCGAGGTCACGCGGCCGATTGTCCCCCATCGGCCCCGGCCCCGTCCCGGACACCGGCCCGGAAGGCGACCCGCCCGCGAACGCCCCGCCGCCGAGGAGAAATTCGGAGGCGCGCGCCCCCCGCGCGCCCTTACCGTCAGGCACATGAGCCCCAGCATTCGCGACCTGCGCCCCGACGACCCGGCCGACGCCGAGTCCGTCGCGAGGGTGTGCCGCGCGGCGCTGCCCTTCCTGATCAGCACCGCTCGGGGGATCGGCTCCGAGCTGGCCTCCGCACACCCCGACAAGCGCTACCGCCGCCTCGTCGCCGAAACCGGTGACGGCCTGGTCATCGGCACCGCGCAGGCGGGCATCGCCCACGACAGTCCCGTGCCCGGCCAGGGCTTCGTCAACGCCTACGTGGACCCCGCGCGGCGCGGGCTCGGCGCCGGGAGCGCCCTGCTGCGCGCCGCCGAGGAGCACCTCGCCGCCCAGGGCGCGACGGACTCGTACGCCTGGGTGCTCGACGAGCCGCCCCACCGCGCCTTCGCCGAGCGGCACGGCTACCGCGCCTCCCGCTCCGCACACTTCCTGCGCCTCGATCTGGCCTCGGCCGCGCTGCCCGCGCTCCCCGAGGCCCTGCCGGCCGGCGTCGAGCTGCGCCCCGGCGAGGCCTTCGCCGCTGATCCGCGTCCGCTCTTCGAGGCCGACGCGGCGACCTCGCTGGACGAACCCTCCGACGTGCCGGCCGAGTTCGACGACTACGAGGACTGGCTGCGGAACACCTGGAACCATCCGTACCTCGACCGGGAACTCACCACCGTCGTGCTCGTGGACGGCGAGGTGGCCGCCTTCACCGCCGCCCACACCGACGGCGCGACCCGCTACTCCTCCGGCATGACCGGCACCCTGAGCGCGTTCCGCGGCCGGGGACTGGCCAAGCTCGCCAAGACCGATTCGCTGCTCCGCGCCCGTGCGGCCGGCTACACGGAGGCGTTCACCGGCAACGACACCGGCAACGCTCCGATGCTCGCCGTCAACACCTGGTTCGGGTACGCGGTCTGCGCCACCGAGACCCGCTTCACCAAGCGGGTCGCCCCCTCCGACGACTGAGAGAAGCGGACACCCCCCGATGACCGACCGAGTCACCGTCACCCTCACCAAGGCGGGACGCACCAAGATCACGTATCCGGCCGGACTCGTGGCCGACACCGGCAACCGGATCACCGTACGGGCGCCCTGGGCGGCCGAAGGCGTACGGGACTTCGGGTTCGTGCGCTTCGAGCCGGGCGACGTGTTCACCGAGCACTACTGGCGCGACCGCTGGTACGCGGTCAAGGAGGTACGGACCGGGGACGGCGTCCTCAAGGGCTGGTACTGCGACGTGACCCGGCCCGCCGTGGTGACGGACGGCGCGATCCTGGTCGAGGACCTGGACCTGGACCTGTGGGTGTCGGCGGACGGCTCCGCCGTACTGCGCCTGGACGAGGACGAGTTCGCCGCGAGCGGCCTCGCCGCCGCCGACCCCGGGGCGGCCGCCGAGGCCGTACGGGCGCTGGACTTCCTGGAGGCCCGGGCCCGTTCGACGGCCGGACTGGGCACGCTGCTGGCCTGACGGGCCCGCCGCCGCCCACCGGCCGTGGGGAGGGTGGGCGGCGGGTCCTGCGGAGCCGGGGTCCGCTCAGCCGGCGGGTTGGGCTGTCAGCACCGCGGAACCTCGGTAGTTCTCCTCTCAGGCGGCCCACCAGCTGGCGGCCTGCCCCCGGCCCGCCGGCACGGTGAGCCGCAGGGGTGAGTCGTTCTCAGCCCCGTGCCAGTGCCGCCCGAAGCGCGGCCATGAGCTTCTGGCGCGCCTCCCGGAAGGCGCGTCGTACCTGTGCGCACTCAGGATCGTCGCGCGTATGGCCCGCGGCCACCGCGTCCCGGTAGAGAAGCAGTTCGTAGGCCGCTTCGCCGGCCAACCGGGCGACCTCCGGTGTGACCAGCAGCTCCAGTCGGTACTGCTTGGCGTGCACGCCGTGGTCCAGGATGCCGGCGCGGGCAAGCCGTGCCCGCTCGTCCACCGGCAGGTGCCCCGAGCGGCTGGCGTCACTTATCGCGTCGCGCGCCTCGGTCAGCGCCTCCAGGAACTGGGCGGACACCGTGCGCAGGGTCTCCCTGTCGCGCGCGCTCGTGTCCCGTCGCCATCGCACCCGGTCCGTGGTGAGCGTGCTGCCCACCCCGATGACCGCACCGAGCGCCGTGGCGACCAACGAAGTCCATTCCATGGCCGGGGAGACTACGAGTCCGCCGAGTCCGGCGGCCAGAGGGCCCGCGCTTCTTTCAGCCGCGGGTACCGCGGAAGAAGGCCTCGGGGGGGGTGGGAGGGCTCCGCGAGCCCGCTACCTGAGCCCCCTCTTACCTCGTCCTTAACGGGGCCCTAAGGATCGGCCGCGGGGGCCCGATGCCGGCGAAAGCAGGGGTGCGGGCGGCTAGTTTGGCTGGGCCAGGGAGGGCCGGAGGCGGCGCCGCGGACCCGTGAGGGGCGGCGGCGCCGCACAGCCCCTGCCCACTGGCGCACCCACGACTCGCACTGCCCCGTGCCGTGCCCAGAGGAGATCCACCATGCCCGCACGCCGTACCGCCGCCCGTATCGCCGCCGCCGGCCTGGCCCCGCTCGCGGTGGCCGCGTACGCCGTCTCGCCCGCGGCCGCCCACGGTTCGATGACGGACCCGGTCAGCCGGGTGGCGGCGTGCTACGCGGAGGGCCCCGAGGCCCCGAAGTCGGCGGCCTGCAAGGCGGCGGTCGCGGCGAGCGGTACGCAGGCGTTCTACGACTGGAACGCGGTGAACATCGCCAACGCGGCCGGGCAGAGCAAGTCCCTGATCCCGGACGGACAGCTCTGCTCGGCGGGCAACGGCAAGTACAAGGGGCTGGACCTGGCGCGCGCCGACTGGCCGGCGAGCCCGCTGGCGCCGGGCGCGCACACCTTCCGCTACAAGGGGACCGCCCCGCACAAGGGCTCCTTCGAGCTGTACGTGACGAAGGACGGCTACGACCCCTCGAAGCCGCTGAAGTGGTCGGACCTGGAGCCGGCGCCGTTCGTGAAGGTCTCCGACCCGGGGATGCAGAACGGCGACTACGTGTTCTCCGGCACCGTCCCGAACAAGACCGGCCGGCACCTGATCTACAGCGTCTGGCAGCGCTCGGACAGCCCGGAGGCGTTCTACTCCTGCTCCGACGTGGTCTTCGGCAAGGACACCGGCGGGAGCGGCGCCGGTACGGGTACGGGTACGGGGGGTACGGGCGGCGCGGCCGCGGGTGGTGCCACCACGGGCGGCGCGAACGGCAAGCCGACCACGAAGCCGGGTTCCCCGTCCTCCGGCCGGCCCTCGGACCCGTCCTCCGGCCGGCCTTCGGACCAGGCGCCGGAGCAGCCCGCGGACCAGCCCTCGGCCCCCACCGACCAGCAGATCGCCGCCGGTTCCGGGAAGTCGACCGTGGAGCACGGCGGCCACGGGGACAACGACCCGAAGACGAACGCCGGGGCCGCCCCGTCCCCGGTCACCTCGCAGGGCGGGGTGAACCTCGCGGAGACGGGCGGCAACAGCGCCACCCCGACGATCGCCGTCGCCGGGGCCGGCACCCTGGCCATCGGTGCGGCCGTGCTGTTCGCTCTGGCCCGCCGCCGTGCGACGCCGGGCCGTCACGGCCGCTGACCGCTGGTGCCCGGCACGGGCTGCTGACGGCCGCCGGCGGCCGTCAGCGTCCCGCTGTCGGCCCTGGGGCCGCCTGTCCGCGTCAGTCGAAGACCGACGCGCAGGTGGTCCGCTCGGCGTGCGCCGGGTCGAGGGCGTTGGCCGCCTCGTGCCAGGCGATCCGGTCGGTGAGGCCGATGGCCACGTGCTCGGACAGGTCCACCGCGCACAGGTCCTGGAGCAGCACGTTGCGTACGTTCGCGCCGTCGAGGAACTGGCTGCGGTACGGGGTGACGACCTCGTCGTAGCGGGTGGCGATCACGGTGTACGCGACGCCGGGGACGGTGTCCCCGCCCGCGTTCAGCTTGTTCTGGAAGGCCGATCCGGCGATCTGGTCGGCGAGCCCGGGTGTGGTGGCGCTGATCAGGTCCTCGGCTCCGGGGAAGTACGGGAGGAGCTGGGTGAGTCCGTCGAGGGTGGTCCCGTGGTGGTCGGGGGCGAGGCCGACCAGGGCGTTGACCTTGGCGCCGCCGCCGAGGAACTTCAGGTAGTAGCGCGGCATCATGCCGCCCTGGGAGTGGCCGACGATGTCCGTCTTGGCCGCCCCGGTGGAGGCGAGCACCTTGTCCACGAAGGTGGCGAGCTGGCCGGCCGACTTGTCGATGGGGCCGAGCCCGTTGAAGAGGGGCACTCCGGGCAGCTGACCGTAGTCGAGGGAGTAGACGCAGTAGCCCCGATGGACGAGGTACGGCGCGAAGCCGAGCCAGTTGTCCACGGAGTTCCCGAAGGTCCCGTGGACCAGGACGACGGGGCGGGGGTGGGCGGCGGACGGCTTGCAGGACCAGTTGTTCCAGCCGCTGCTCGGCGCCGGGGCGGCCTGGGCCGCGCCGGTGGGGGCGACGAGTGCGGCGGCGGTCAGGGTGAGGACGGCCAGCGGGCGGAGCAGGCGTCTCCAGGGCAGCATCGTGTGATCTCCTTGCGGGTCAAGGGGAGTGACGAGGGGAGGGGATGGCGCGGGAAGTGCGTGGGGGTTCATCCCGTGATCCGGATCACAAGGGGCGCTGCAGTCGCCAAATTACGGGCGAGTAGCAAAACTGGGAAGTTACGCGGCGGTAAAAGATGCGTGCGGTTCGGAAAGGAACCGTCGTTCATCCGTCCGGCCCACCCCTGCTGCGCCGGGCCCCAGGTGCGCCGAGCGTGTGAGACATGACCCAGCCCACCCCCGCGGACGCAGGGCCGTCCCGCGGATTCCTCGCCGAGATCAAGGACGCCGTGACCACCCGGGCCGCCCTGCTGGTCCTGGGCGTACTCGCGCTCCAGCTCGCCTTCATCACCTCGTACGTCGGGGCCTTCCACCACCCCAGACCGAGCGGGATCCCGTTCGCCGTGGCCGCGCCCGCCGCCCGGGTCGCCGAGCGGTCCGCGCAGCAGCTCGACACCCTGCCCGGTACGCCGCTCGACGCCCGCGCCGCCAAGGACGAGGCGGCCGCGATGGATTGGATCTTGAACCGGGAGGTGGACGGCGCGCTGGTCGTCGCTCCCTCCGGCACGACCGACAAGCTGCTGGTCGCGAGCGGCGCCGGGGCTTCCCTGTCCCAGGCCGTCGCGGAGATCGTCGTCGCCGCCGAGAAGGCCGGGGGCCGCACCGTCCGGATCGTCGACGTGGCCCCGTCCGCGGCCGGCGACGGACGCGGACTGAGTTCCTTCTACGTGGTCGTCGGCTGGTGCGTGGGCGGTTACCTGTGTGCCGCGATCCTCGCGATCAGTGCCGGCGCCCGACCGGCGAACATGCACCGGGCCGTCATCCGGCTCGGCGCGCTGCTCGTCTACGCGATCGTGGCGGGGCTGCTGGGCACGCTCATCGCCGGCCCCGTCCTGGGAGCGCTGCCCGGCAGCATCCTGGGCCTGTGGGGGCTGGGCACGCTGGTGGTCTTCGCGGTCGGCGCGATCACGCTGGCCTTCCAGGGTCTCGCGGGCGTGGTCGGCATCGGCCTGGCGATCCTGCTGGTGGTGGTCCTCGGCAACCCGAGCGCGGGCGGCGCCTATCCGTACCCGCTGCTGCCGCCGTTCTGGAAGGCCATCGGTCCGTGGCTGCCGCCGGGCGCGGGGACGTACGCCGCGCGCTCGATCGCCTACTTCAAGGGCAACGACCTCACCGGGCCGCTGCTGGTGCTGAGCGGCTGGGCGGTGCTCGGCTCGGCCGTCACCGTGGCCTGCGCGGTGTTCCACCAGGACAGGACCGGGGCGGCCGCGGGCGGCGGGCGCCCCGACGGACCCGAGGACCCGGGCCTCTCCGGCTCGACGGCCACGCCGCCCGGCCGGTGAACCGCGTCAGGTGAGGGCGAGCCCCCGGGCCGCCGGGCGCTCCCGATGGGCCGCCCGGTGGACCACCTCGCCCGCCACCACCACGGTTTCGGCGACCGTGCCCGGTACGAGTTCCAGGGCCGCCTTCAGGACGTCCCGGAGGCGCTGCTCGCCCAGGGCGTGGACGTGGACCAGGGGCGCTTCGACGCCGGCCTGGACGTCACCCGGGGGCGCCCGGCCGGGCGCCCCCGGGTTCCTGGCGATCAGGGTTCGGGCGATCCGCGCGGATCACCGGATCACTTGGCCTCCATGTCGCTCCTGATCATGGACACCGCGGAAGCCAGGATGCCGATGGCCCTCTGCACCTCGCGGATGCCCTCGTTGGTCTGGGGCTCGTCCTTCTGGCCGACCCCGGCGACACACGCGTTGCTTCCGTGCTCGAAGTCGGTCAGGGCTTCCGCCCAGAAACCCTTGGCCTTCTCGCTCGGAGGAGTGCCGTACTTCTTCGCCTTGGCCACCGCTGCCAGCAGCTCCTGACAAGCGGTGCGCTTGTCGTCCATCACTTGCATGCTCGCCGTGTTGACGTGGCTCGAGCTGTCGGCCAGCGCCTTGACCCTGTCGTCACCCCCCGAGGACCACCAGTCCTCCAACTCCTCGGCCGGGGTCGAGGAGCAGCCGACGAGCAGCACTCCCGTGGCGACGGTGGCGGTGGCGACAGTGAGCAAGCGGACGCCGAAACGCATGGAACCCCCCTATGTTCGAATCCCATTGATGCTGCCAGGAACCACCTCGCCGGGTAGGGCCAACGCGCGAACTGCCTCCCGCAAGCGCTTCCGCCGCCCAGCGGCGGCCTCCTCCGGCCGGCGAGGCCCTCTCGCGGCATCGACGCGACCCGAACCGCTTTCCCGGCGACCCAATTCGACGGCCAAAAGCGGAATCCGCAGCGCCGAGAAAGCCCCCTCCCGACAGAACGAAGGGCTGTTCGCATCCGCCCGCTCCCCCTCCAACAGGCGTCCGACCTGCATGAACAACCCGGAATTCGAGCCTCTTGCGCGTGTGAAGGCTTTCACAAGAATTTCGGACGAAGTGCGCCCTACCGCGCTCCTCCCCCAGCGAGCACAATCCCTGTGACGAGTCGCGTCGACCGTGAGGGAGGGAGCGCGTGCGCAGTCAGGTGCGCGTCGCGGACGGACGGAATCTGACGGTGGAGCGCTGGGGCGACCCGGACGGCAAACCCGTTTTCCTGCTCCATGGCACCCCGGGAAGCCGGCTGGGCCCCGCACCCCGGGGCATGATCCTCTACCAGCGCCGGATGCAGATCATCGCCTACGACAGGCCCGGCTACGGCGGCTCCGACCGCCATCCCGGCCGCACGGTCGCCGACGTGGCCCAGGAGGTGGCCGCCATCGCCGATTCCCTCGGACTGGAGACCTTCGCCGTGGCAGGCCGCTCCGGCGGCGCTCCCGGCGCCCTGGCCTGCGCCGCACTCCTGCCCGACCGGGTCACCCGGACGGCGGCCCTGGTCTCCCTGGCCCCCCGGGACGCGGAGAACCTCGACTGGTTCGAGGGCATGTCGCCGTCCAACGTCCGGGAGCACTCCACGGCGGGCCGGGACCCCGAGGAGCTCGCCGCCCGGCTGATCCCGCGCGCCGCCGGCATCGCCGAGGACCCCGGGCGGCTCCTGGACGAACTGCGCCGGGAGCTCACCGACAGCGACCGCGTGATCGTCGCGGACGCGGGCCTGCGGGCCATGCTGCTGCGCAACTACCGCGAGGGGGTCCGCACCTCCGCCTACGGGTGGATCGACGACGCCCTCGCCTTCAGCAACCCGTGGGGTTTCGACCCCGCCGACATCCGCTGCCCGGTGCTGATCTGGCACGGGGAACTCGACGTGTTCTCGCCCGTGGGGCACTCCCGGTGGCTGGGCCGCCGCATCCCCGGGGCCACCACCACCATCGTCCCGGCCGCGGCGCACTTCGCATCGCTGCACGCGCTGCCCGACGTACTGACGTGGCTGCTCAGAGAGCTGCCGGCGCCTCCCGTCAACGAGCAGCAGCCGGCCTAGGGGGCCGCCGGGGAGGGCACCGGAAGGGGACGGAAAGGGAAAAGGATCTTGCCGTCAGGCAAACGGCCGAATACAGCGACCCTCGAGATTCGGTCATGTTTTCCACGGGCGCTTGACCGTTCGTCACATCCGGGCGGTCAGGACGTCACGTTATAGGCGTCCTGTAGGACGTTTAGCGCGACGATCGAGACGTGGGGAGGTAAAGTCCGCGCCAGGACACTGGCTTCTCGCCGTTGTCAACCCTTCCCCATTCCACGACCTCCCCGAGGACGGCGTCATGAACACCTCCGCAACCCCCCCGACCAGCACCGTCAAGCCCTCTCGCGTCCCGCTCGACCGGATCGATGTCCGCGGTACGCGCGCGGCCGCGACCCTGGGCCGCGTGCTGCCGACGGAATCCGGCCGACAGGTTCAGGCGCCGATCTTCAACTCCGCGCTCTGACGCGGAAGTAAGCGCTCTAGACT
The DNA here is from genome assembly GCF_040611715.1 of Streptomyces sp. NPDC006544. NCBI lineage: Bacteria > Bacillati > Actinomycetota > Actinomycetes > Kitasatosporales > Streptomycetaceae > Streptomyces > Streptomyces sp. NPDC006544. The sequence continues at coordinate 22,426 of NZ_JBEXOV010000069.1, forward strand.
GGCGGAATGACCGGCCTGATCGCTTTCCGCGAGATCGTCCTGAAAGTTCACAGCAGATGCGATCTTGCTTGTGATCACTGCTATGTCTACGAACACGCAGATCAGAGCTGGCGAGCCCGGCCGAAAGTGATCTCCCCGGAGGTCATTTCCCAGACCGCGTCGCGGCTCGCCGAACACGCGAAAGCACACGCACTTCCCTCCGTCACAGTGATCCTGCATGGAGGGGAACCGCTCCTGGCGGGGACCAGCCGACTCAGGCTGGTCTGCGAAGAATTCACCCGCGCCCTCGACGGAATCGCCGCCCTCGACCTGCGCATCCACACCAACGGCCTACAGCTCAGCACCCGCTATCTCGACCTCTTCGCGGAATACGGGCTCAAGGTCAGCGTCTCCCTCGACGGAGACCGCGCGGCCAACGACCGCCACCGCCGCTTCGCCGACGGACGCACCAGCCATCCCCTGGTCCTGGCCGCCGTGGACCTCCTGCGCACCGAGCCCTACCGCCACCTCTACCAGGGTCTGCTCTGCACCGTTGACGTGGCCAACGACCCCGTCGCCGTGCTCGACGCCCTCGTCGAACTGGCTCCGCCGCGCGTGGACTTCCTCCTCCCCCACGCCACCTGGCAGACGCCCCCGGTCCGCCCCGACGGCGCCCCCGACTCCTACGCGCGCTGGCTGCTCCAGGTCTTCGACCACTGGGAGCGCCGCGATCGCCCGGTCCCCGTGCGGATCTTCGACTCGCTGTTCTCCACCCTGAACGGCGGCCCCAGCCTCACCGAGTCCCTCGGCCTCGCGCCCACCGATCTGGTCGTGGTCGAGACCGACGGGAGCCTCGAGCAGGTGGACTCCCTGAAGAGCGCCTTCGACGGCGCCGCGGCCACCGGGTTCAACGTCTTCGACCACGCGCTGGACGAGGTGGCGGCCCATCCCGGTGTCCGCGCCCGGCAACTGGGCCTGTCCGGCGTCAGCGGCACGTGCAGGCGGTGCCCCGTCGTACGGTCGTGCGGGGGCGGGCTCTACACGCACCGCTACAAGGCCGACCCGACCGGCGAGGCCGGCGCCGGGGACTTCGACAACCCCTCGGTGTACTGCACCGACCTGCGCGAGCTCGTCGACGGCGTCGAGGGCCGTACGGGCGCCCGCGCGAGCGCGCCCGAACTGTCCGACCCGGTCCGGCTCGCCGGGTCCCAGGAACAGCTCACCCGGGACCTGCTCGCCCTCCTGAACGACGGCCGGACGGGTGACGGCGACTGGACGCGGGCCTGGGAGGTGCTGGGGGCCGTCGAGCGGGCCGGGGACGCGGGCGCGGACGCGCTGGACGCCGTACTGGCCCACCCCTACACGCGGACCTGGGTCATGGCCGCGATCGAGGCCGAGCGGGAGGGCCGCGGCGACGGCCCGGAGGCGGCCCGCAGGCTGACCGCGCTGGCCGCCGCCGCCGTCCTGCGCGGCGGGCTCGACCTGCCCGCCGACGTCGCCTACCGGGACGGCGAGGTGTACCTGCCGACGCTCGGGCTGCTGCGCCTGGGCGAGCCCGGAACCGACGGGCGGGCCGCCCTGCACGTCGCCGACGAGGGGTACGCGGTCCGCGAGGAGGGCCGCCCCGAGCACCGCTTCGGGCCCGCGGCGGGCGACGCGCGCTGGCAGCCCGTACGCACCTGGTCGCCCGGACCGGACGCTGCCCCGGTGGCCCTGGAGGACCTGGATCCGCACCGCAACTGCTTCGCCCGTCCGCCCCGGCTGCGCCTGGGCTCCGGGGAGGCCGGGGAGTGGCGGGCGCGCCTGGACGGGGCCTGGGCGCAACTGGGCTCGACCGTTCCGGAGTTCGTGCGGGAGGCCGCCACCGGGATGACCACCCTGACCCCGCTCGCGGGCGGTCCGCGGGCCGGCGGCTGGGGCGAGGCCGGGCGCCACGGGCCGGGCGCACTCGGGGTGCCGTACGCGGCGGGCGTGCGGGAGACCGCGCTCGCGCTGCTGACCGGGCTGCGGCGGGGCCGGCTGCAGGCGCTGACCGAGGTGGCCGACCTGTACGCGCTGGACGGGGAGTGGCAGCACCCCTCGCCGTGGCGGGAACGGCCGGTGCCGGTGTCCCGGCTGCTGGCCGACGTGCACGAGCGGGTGGCCGTGGAGGCCTACCGGCGGGCCGCGGCCATCGCCGAGCCGGGCGGGGCGGACCTGATCAACCGGGCCCTGGACCGGCTGTCCGGGGCGGCCGAGCTGACGAGCACCGGCAAGCTCCTCGTGGAGCAGCTGCGCTGGGAACTGAAGGCGGTCGACGCGTGATCCCGCCGGCCGGCGCCGCGACCGGCACCGCCGATGACCTCCGCCGGCTGGGTGTCCGCCCCGGCATGCGCGTCATGGCGCACGCCTCCCTCGGCGGCACCGGACTGCGCGCCGAGGCGCTGCGGGACGCCCTCGTCGGCGTCCTCGGCCCGCGCGGCACCCTGGCGGTCCCGGCCTTCACCCCGGAGAACTCCAAGACCTCCAGCGCCCACCTGGCCCGGATCGCGGGCCTTTCGGAGGAGGAGGTCCGCGCCTTCCGCGAGCGGATGCCCGCCTTCGACCCGGACCGCACCCCGAGCCGGGGCATGGGCGCCCTCGCCGAGGCCGTCCGCACCGCCCCGGGCGCCGCGCGCAGCGAGCACCCGCAGACCTCGTTCGCCGCGGTCGGCGCAGGGGCGCGGGAACTGTGCTCGGGGCACCCTCTGACCAGCCATCTGGGTGAGCGATCACCGTTGGGAAAGATGTGCGGGGAGGGGTGGAGGGTACTCATGATCAATGTGGGATTTTCCGTCTGCACCGCTTTCCATCTCGCGGAGTATCGAATTCCGAAGCCCCTCTTGCGCATGTACGAGTGTGTGGTGAAGGTGAACCATCAGGGGGTTCCGGGGGGGCAGCCCGGAGATCCCCAGGGGGAAGGGTGGACCGCGTACGAGGACATTGCGCTGGATGACAGCGATTTCGCCGAGATCGGCAGGTCGTTCCCGGAAGACCGGGTACACCGGGGAAGGATCTCAGGAGCATCGGCCATGCTCTTCTCCCTTCCGGACGCAGTCGATCATGCGATGAAGTGGATGACCGAAAACAGACGCTGATTGACTGAACCATGAGGGGATGCGGCGGAGAAGCTCCGGAATGATGTTTCTTCGCTCGCATCTTCGGGACGGGGGTCGTGTGCCCGCATCAGTGCAGCCGTACTTTTTTCTCAGTTATGCGCATACACCGAGGTTCGGTGCGGGGGGACCCGATCCGGACATGTGGGTGGAGCGTCTTTTCCGTGACCTCTGCAGCCATGTGATGGCGCTGACGAATCTGCCGGCCGGAGCCGAAGCGGGCTTCATGGACCGGGAGATACGCAGCGGCGAGGGCTGGTCGGAGCGGCTCGGCACGGCGCTCGCCACCTGCCGCGTCTTCGTGCCCCTCTTCTCGCCGCGCTACTTCGCCAGCGAGATGTGCGGGAGGGAGTGGTTCGCCTTCGCGCAGCGCACCATCCAGCACGTGGCGCTCAGCAACCAGCCGGCCGACGCCATCGTGCCGGCCTTATGGGTTCCGGTGCCGCCCTCGCAACTGCCTCTCCCCGCAGAGCGGTTGCAGTTCAACCACAACACCTTCGGCGAGCGCTACGTCACCGACGGGCTGTACGGCCTGATCAAACTGCGCGGTTACGCCGAGCAGTACGAGAGCGCCGTCTACGAACTCGCCAAGAGGATCGTCCGGGTCGCCGAGACGGTCCGGCTCGATCCGATCCGCCCGCTGGACTACCGGCTGGTGCCGAGCGCCTTCGGCTCCCCCAGCAGCACCGCCCGCACCCTCCACGTCACCGTGGCCGCCGCCTCGCGCCACGATCTGCCGGAGGGGCGCAGCCCCGAGTACTACGGGGACAGCGCGCTCGAGTGGAACCCGTACCACCCGGTCTCCCAGAGGCCCATCGCCTACGTGGCCGAGGACCTGGTCCGCAACCTGAACTACCAGACGTCCGTCGGGTCGTTCGACGACGAGGCCGGGCACTTCGACTCCAAACAGCCGCCGACCCGACCGGAGATCCTGATCGTCGACCGGTGGGCGGTGGAGGACGAACAGCGCAGGGCGCGGCTCGCCGCCTTCGACCAGGAGTCCCGTCCCTGGATCAACGTGGTCGTGCCCTGGAACCGCTACGACCACCAGAGCCGCGCCAAGGAGAACGAACTGGCCCACCGGCTCGAGGACACCATGCCCGTCAAGATGAGCCAGGGCCGGGCCGCCTGCCGGGCCGCCGCCAACGGCGTGGCCAACATGGAGACCCTCGGACAGATCCTGCCCCAAGTGGTGGAGGCGGCCGCCCAGCAGTTCCTCCGGCACGCCCAGGTCTACCCGCCGGCGGGCACCCCGGCGGGCGGATCGGAACGGCCCCGGCTGATCGGGCCGATGGGGATGAACGACCCTCCGGCCATGCCCTCCGCCCCCTTCCCGCCGGACGCCGGCGCGGAGACCGGACCGGACCCGGGACCCGGGCCGGGACCGGACAGGGGCCCGGGAGCGGGACGCGGCCCGGGACCGGACAGGAACACGGGAGCGGGCCCCGGCCTCGGCCCGGGGACAGGCTTCGGCAGGCTCGGCGGCCACGGCAGAGCAGGGAAGCCCGACCAGCCCGACCACCACGAGACCAACGACCGGGGGGACGCGGATGACAGCGAGTCGTGACAACCAGAACAGCCGTGACGGACACCGCGAGGGGCGGATCGTCACCTTCTACTCGTACAAGGGCGGCACGGGCCGCACGATGGCCCTGGCCAACACCGCCTGGATCCTCGCCGCCAACGGCAAGCGGGTCCTCGCCGTCGACTGGGACCTGGAGGCTCCCGGCCTGCACCGGTTCTTCCACCCCTTCCTGGACCCCTCCACCCTCGGTGCCACCACCGGCGTCATCGACCTGATCAGCGAGTACGCCTGGGCCGCCACCAGCCCGGTGCAGCGCGCCGACGACTGGCACACGGACTACGCGCGGATCCAGCCGCACGCCGTCTCGCTCACCCCGGAGACCCTCGGCTGGGAGTTCCCCGACGGCGGCACCCTCGACTTCGTGTCGGCGGGCCGGCAGAACCGCGAGTACTCGGCGACCGTGTCCACCTTCGACTGGGACAACTTCTACGACCGCCTCGGCGGCGGCCTCTTCTTCGACGCCTTACGGGCCGACATGAAGCGCAACTACGACTACGTCCTGATCGACAGCCGTACCGGGCTCTCCGACATAGCCGACATCTGCACGGTCCACCTCCCCGACGTCCTGGTCGACTGCTTCACCCTCTCCGACCAGTCCATCGACGGGGCCGCCTCCGTGGCCCGGCAGATCGACGAGCGGTTCAACGACCGCGGCATCAAGATCTATCCGGTCCCGATGCGCATCGACGAGGGCGAGAAGGAGAAGGCCGACGCCGGCCGCGCCCTGGCCCGGATCAAGTTCGACCGCTTCCCCAACGGGCTCATGGGCGACGAACTCACCTCCTACTGGGGTGCGGTGGAGATCCCCTACCGCCCCTACTACGCCTACGAGGAGACCCTGGCCACCTTCGGGGACGAGGCCGGACTCACCAACTCCCTGCTCTCCGCCTTCGAACGGCTCACCGCGGTCGTCACCGAGGGCGACGTCACCTCCATGCCCGCCATCGGCGAGGAGGTGCGCCTGCGCATCCGCGACGCCTTCACCCGGCGCCGCCCCGCCCTGCCCGCCGACCTCTTCCTGTCCTACGTCGCCGAGAACCGCATGTGGGCGGACTGGATCGAGTCGGTGCTCACCCGGGCCGGTTTCCGGGTCGTCCCCAAGGACGTCTCGGCCGAACGGGCCCCGGAAGCCACCGCCGGGGACACCCTGGGCGGGGCCGGCATCAGCGTGGACACCGCCGCCCGGACCGTGGTGCTGCTCTCCAGCGCCTACCTCAAGTCCGCCCGCGCGGTGGACGTCTGGGAACGGGCCGCCGCCGAGGACCCGACCGGGGGCCGGCGCCAGCTCGTGCCGCTGAGGGTGGGCGACGTACGCCTGTCCACCCCGTACATCGACCGCAATCCGGTGGACCTGTTCCGCCTCGACGAGGTGCACGCCACGACAGCGCTGCTCCGTGCCGTGGAGCGGCCGATGGCGCTTCCCGACAGCGTCACCAGCGCCTCCGCGCCGGGCCCCCGCTTCCCGGGAACGGTGCCGAAGATCTGGAACGCCCCGCCCCGCAACCCCGGTTTCACCGGCCGTTCCATCGTGCTGGAGCGGATGCGCGACCAGCTCGGCGGCGGCATGGCCGTGGTCCTGCCGCAGCCGCAGACCCTCTTCGGGCTCGGCGGCGTCGGCAAGACGCAGGTGGCACTGGAGTACGTGCACCGCTTCATGGCCGACTACGACCTGGTGTGGTGGATCTCCTCGGAGCAGACCGACGACGTGGTCGCGGCCCTCGCCGAGCTGGCGGTGCGCCTCGGCGCGCAGACCGGCGAGGACATGTCGGCCGCCTCCCAGGAGGCGATCGACTTGTTGCGGCGCGGAGTTCCCTCCTCGCGCTGGCTGCTCGTCTTCGACAACGCCGACGATCCCGAGACGCTCAAGCGGTTCTTCCCGCCGGGCGGCCCCGGGCACGTGCTCGTCACCTCCCGCAACCAGTCCTGGTCGCAGTACGGTGACGCCCTCCCGGTGGACGTGTTCCTGCGCGAGGAGTCCATCGAGCACCTCCAGCGCCGGGCCCCCGGCCTCAGCAAGGACGACGCCGAGCAGGTGGCCGTCGCGGTCGGTGACCTGCCGCTCGCCGTCGAGCAGGCGGGCGCCTGGATCGCGGAGACCGCGACCCCGGTGTCCGCGTACATCGAGCAGCTGGCCCAGCAGGCCGCCCGGGTGCTGGCCCTGAACCAGCCGCCCGGCTACCCGGAGCCGGTGGCAGCCACCTGGAACGTCTCCATCGAACGGCTCCAGTCCCGCTCCCCCGCCGCCGTACGGCTGCTCCAGCTGTGCGCCTTCTTCGCTCCCGAGCCGATCTCGGCGAACCTGCTCTACAGCAAGGAGATGATCGACACCCTCAAGCCGTACGACTCCTCCCTCCAGGAGAAGCTCGTGCTCGGCCGCGTGATCCGGGAGATCGGCCGGTTCGCCCTGGCCAAGGTCGACCAGGTCAGCAACAGCATCCAGGTCCACCGGCTGGTCCAGGCCGTGATCCGGGCGCAGCTCTCGGAGGAGGAGCAGCGCGAGGCGCGGCACGCGGTGCACCGGATCCTGGCGGGTGCCCGGCCGGACGACGACGAGCCGATAGACAACCCGGAGACCTGGCCGCGGTTCAACACGATCTGGCCGCACCTGACGCCGTCGGAGGCCCGGTTCTGCAAGGAGCCGGAGACCCGCCGGCTGCTGATCGACCGCGTCCGGTACCTGTGGAAGCGCGGGGACTTCAAGGCCGCGTACGCGCTGGGCGAGGAGCTGCGCGAGACCTGGCGCGAGACCCTGGGCGGCGACGACCTCCAGTACCTGTACCTGCGTTTCCACCTGTCCAACATCCTGCGCTCGCAGGGCCGGTTCGTGGAGGCCATGGAGCTGGACGAGGGCACGCTGGAGCGCCAGCAGGCGGCGCTGGGTCCCTCGCACCCGCACACGTACATGACCACCAGCGGCCTGGCGATGGACCTGGGCGCGCTCGGCCGGTACGGCGAGGCGATGGAGCTGGCCGCCGCGGCCCACGAGGGCTTCGGCCAGATCTTCCACGAGGCGCACCCGCGCACCCTGGCCGCCGCGAACAACCTGGCGCTGAACCTGCGCATGATCGGGCAGTACGCGCGGGCCAGGGAGATCGACCAGGAGGTCTTCGACCGGCGCACCGAGGTGCTGGGCACGGACCACCCGTACACCCTGTCCTCGGCGCAGAACCTGGCGCGGGACCTGCGCGAGGTCGGCCGGTACGACGACTCCGTGCAGCTGCTGAGCCGGACGTACGAGATCTACAAGCGCACGCTGGGCCGGGCCTTCCCGGGCACCCTGTCGGCGGCGAAGAACCTCGCGGTGTCGCTGCGCCGGGCGGGGGACGTGGAGGACGCCCTGCGGCTGACGACGGCGACCCGCAACCGCTACCGGGCCAAGTACACGTCGGTCAACCCGGACCTGCTCGCCTGCGAGTTGAACCTGGCGGCGGACCTGTTCGCGACGGGGGACGCGGGCGGTGCGCGGGACCTGGCCCAGGAGGTGGTGGACGAGTACGTCAAGGTGCCGGGCGAGCGGCACCCGTACACCCTGGCGGCGGTCAACAACCTCGCGGTGTTCCACTGGGGCACGGGCGCGGCGGAGACCGCCGAGCCGATGCTGCGCCAGACCGTCCACCACATGCGCGAGGTGCTGGGAGACAACCACCCGCACACCATCTTCGCCAACCTCAACCTGGCCAACGCCCGCGCGGACCTGGGCGATCCGGAGGGGGCGCTGGAGCTGGAGCGGATCTCGGTGATGCGGCTGCGCGAGGCCCTGGGCGTGCACCACCCGGAGACCCTGGCCAGTGCCTCCAACATGGCGGTCAGCCTGGACATGATGGGCCGCAAGGAGGAGGCGAACCGGGTGCGGGCCGAGGCGGTGGCCGAGCTGACGCGGCTGCTGGGCGAGGACCACGGCCTGACCCGGTACGCGCGTGACGAACGGCGGGTCCACCGGGACCTGGAGCCGCTGGCGGTGTGATCCGGCGGGGCGGCTCCTCCGGGGCCGCCCCGCCCGTCCCGATGGCCCACCTGATTCCAGACTGGGGGGTGCGCTGTGAGTAGCAGCATGACCTTTCGCAACGAGGACCTGCCGGCCCTCTTCCACCACACCGACCAGGCGGCGATCTCCCGGCAGCGGGAGTCCACCCAGGCCACGCGCGCGCAGCTGGTGCTGCTCGTCGCGGCCGCCGGGGCCGCCGCCCTGCCCGAGGGGCCGATGCTCGGTTCGATGTCCCTGTTCGGCCTGCTGAGCGTGGTCTCCTACGCGGGGGTGCTGGCCGTGGGGATCCGGGCGACCCGGCGCCGGGCCCGCCCGCAGTGGCAGCTCAACCGCAGTGCGGCGGAGTTCATCAAGTCGCTGGCCTGGCGGTACGCCGTCCACGGAGCCCCGTTCGGCAGCGATGTCCCGGGGCCCGAGGGCACGTACCGGACCCGGCTGGAGGCGGGACTGGACGAGCTGCGCAAGATGGGCTGGAGCGATCCCCGGACCTCCGGGCTGGTCCCGGAGGGGGGAGAGATCACCGGCGCGATGCACCGGCTGCGCGGGCTGGACTACCAGGTGCGCAGGGAGACGTACGTACGGGACCGGCTGATCGAGCAGCGCAACTGGTACCAGCGCCGGACGGAGGTGTCGCGGCGGGCGACGGCCCTGTGGTCGTGGTCGATCGTGCTGCTGACGTGTCTGGCGCTGCTGTTCGCGCTGATCGGGGCCTTCGGTTCGGGCCCGGGACCGGAGCTGACCGGGCTGCTGAGCGCGGCGGCGGCGGCCGGCATCGCCTGGAACGAGGTGCGGCGCCACCACCCGCTGATCGAGGCGCACACCCTGATCGAGCAGGACCTCTCGGCGATGATGGTCGTGATGCAGACGACCATCACCGAGACGCAGTGGCCGTCCGCGGTCTACGAGACGGAGCGGTACGTGTCTCCGCAGCACACCGACTGGCTGGCCCGGCACAGCAGTTGAGACGCGACGGCGGGTGAGTCGGCACGGCAGTGGGGGCGGGCCCGGCAGTGGGGGCCCTCACCGTCGCGCGGGGGGCGTGGCCTCAGTCCCGGGTCACGCCCTCGCGCCAGATCACGGTGACGGGCTTGCCGAGCGCGCGGGCGTAGGCGACGATCTCGGCGGTGCCGCCGTGTCCGCGGGCCGGCAGGCCGTCCCAGACGGCCACGAGGCGGTCGCAGGAGTCGGCGATGTAGGTGCCGGCCGCGTAGTAGGCCTCGTCGGTGGAGCGGGCGAAGTCCATCCGGACCTCCTGCACGGCCCGGCGCTTGAGCCCCAGGTAGCGGTCCAGGGCCTCGGCGCCCTCGAATCCCTCCTCGTAGTCCCCGCTGGGGATGACCACGGTGAGGTCCGCGCCGCATTCCAGCGCGATGGCGGCGAACAGCTGGTCCGCTCCGTCGGCGAGGCTGGAGAGGGCCTCCAGGGGCCCCTCGTGGCCCGCCAGCAGGGCTCGCAGGCCCTCCTCCACGTGCCGGAGCGCCTCGTCCGGGATCGACCGGTGTCCGGTCACGCCGATTCGTTTCATGCGCAAACCCGCCTCCCCCAGGGGCACGTGCCCTGGACATCCTCCCAGAAGGCGGGAGGACGTCCAGGGGTGCTGCCGGGACGCGGCGCCCGGGGCAGGTCTAGTACACGCTGACGCCGTACGCGTTGAGCGCCTCGACCACGGGCTGGAAGAACGTGGTGCCGCCCGAGGAGCAGTTGCCGCTGCCGCCGGAGGTGAGGCCCACGGCACGGGAGCCGGAGTAGAGCGGGCCGCCGCTGTCGCCGGGCTCGGCGCAGACGTTGGTCTTGATCATTCCGTAGACGATGTCGCCGCCGCCGTAGTTCACCGTGGCGTTGAGTCCGGTCACGGTGCCGCTGTGGATGCCGGTGGTGGAGCCGCGCCGGGTGACGGACATGCCGGTGGTGGCGTTGACGGCGCTGGTGATGTCCTGGCTGCCGACGGTGCCGGGCGGCACCGGGGAGTTGCTCGCGTACTTGATCAGGCCGTAGTCGTTGGTCGGGAAGCTGGAGCCCACCGTGGAGCCGACGGTGGTGGTGTGCGAGGAGTTGGTCCACCACGTGCCCGCACCGTCGGTGCAGTGGCCGGCGGTGAGCACGTAGTAGGTGCTGCCGCTGCGCACGTTGAAGCCGAGCGAGCAGCGCCAGCTTGAGGCGTAGATGGCGTCGCCGCCGGAGAGCAGTTTGGTGAGCTTTCCGGAGATGCGTTCGATGCGCAGCGCGGCGGCGTCGGCCCCGGCCTCGCTGCGGATTCTGGCGAGCGCGGCGGCCGAGACGGTGGAGTCTGCGGTGACCACGAGGGTGCCGGTGGCGGGGTCGGTGTGCCAGGCGGTGCCGGCCACGTCGGCGCGCAGGACCGAGGCCCCGACGGTGGCGAGCCGGTCGGCGCTGAAGCCGCCGTCGGCGTGTGCGGTGGTGGGGGCGGCGAGGGCGGCCACGGCCGCCATGCCGGTGGCCATGGCGAAGAGCCGGGTGCCGATGATGCGGGTCATCCTCATGTGTCGTCCTCCCGGAGGGGATCGGGGGCCCGGCCGGTGTGGGGTGCCGGAGCCCGTGGAGGGCTGCCGGGGGCACGGCGGACGCGGGGTGCTTCGTCGTGCCCCTGACAAGCCCGGAGAGACGCTGTCGGGAGTGTCAGGGCGTCAGACGGCGTCAGCAAGGGCACCTTTCAGCCGCCGCTCGCCCGCCTCCAGTGCGAACGGCAGGGTGTTGCCGGGCGGCGGGAAGGGACAGATGAAGTGGTCCGCGAAGGCGCAGGGCGGCAGCTGGATCCGGTTGAGGTCCACGGCGATCGAGCCGTCGGCGGCCGGGGTGCCGGGCCTGAGGAACCGGAAGCGGTAGCTGGACCGGCCGCCCGTGGCGTCCCCGACGACGGCCCAGAGGCTGCCGTCCCCCTCGTCCACGGCGACCTGGAGGGCGTGGCGGGCACCGTCGAACGCGAAGGTCAGCTCGCCGCCGAGGCCGAGGCCCCGCGAGCGCCCGTCGGCGTTCTCCACCTGCACCGTCCGGCTCTCGCCGTACGGCCGGAAGCGCCCCGGCACGGCGTACGCCGGATCGTACGGGGTGGCTTCGATGCCCTCGAAGGCCGCGCGGCCCGGCGCGGCGGGGTCGAAGACGCGTACCGCCCAGTCCCCTTCGCGCCGGAGCACGACGAGCCGTACGCCGCCGACGGCGAGCCGGGAGTGCGAGGGCGGGGCGTCGTCGGCGCCGAGGACGGCGTCACCGGCGAAGGGCTCGCCGTCCAGACCGAACCCCTCGTCCGCGGCCGCCGTCAGGGCCACCCCGCCGTCGGTGGCGCGCCAGAGCCCCGGAACGGCCGGAATTCGACCTTCCGGGTAGTCGGCGAGCCAGTGGGTCCCGGTCAGTGAAAGGGGTCCGTAGGGGGCGGACACCGTGGCCAGCCGATGCTCGTGCCACCGCTTCCAGGCGGTGGCCGGGTCGTCCGCGAGGACTGCGTCAGCGCTCATGCCGCTCAGCCCTTCCACGCCGGCCCGGCCGGGAACCGCTCCGTACGCCGTCCGGGCCTGCGCGCATCCGGGCCGGGGCCGAGCGGGCCGTCCGCGGGCCCCGCAGCGGACCCGCCGCCGGACCGCAGCACGGCCGCGGGCCGACAGGCCCGCTGACAGGACCTCAGCAGCCGTCGCAGGGACAGCAGCAGCAGTCGCAGTCGCCGCACCCGCAGTCGCAGTCCCCGCAGCTGCAGTCCCCGCAGTCGCAGTTGTCGCACCACGCCTCGCGCTTCTTGCGCGACCAGGGTCCTTCGTGCTCCGTGCAGCACAGCTGACAGGTGCAGAAGAGCCCGAGGGCGACCGCGCAGCCCGACAGCAGGCCGCGCCGGGGCTTCTGCGGGGGCGGCGGCGGCCCGAAGTCCACCGGAGGCGGGCCGAAGGCGCCCTTGACGTCGTGTTCCGTCACGGTATGGGCACAGGCGGCGGTCCCGAAGGCCCGGTCCACCGAGGTGCGCAGCTCGTGCACGAGCAGCCGGTGGGCCAGTCCCGCGTCGGCGAACTCCGCCTCGCGCAGTGCGAGGCGGATGCCCGCGAGGGCGTCGTCGCAGAGCCTGCGCGCCTCGGCGCGGGTGGTCCCGGTGGCGGTCAGCGGGTTCCAGGCACCCGCCGCCGCGTCGGCGCCCTGGTCCTCCACGGCGTCCAGCAGGTGCGCGAGGCGCCCGAAGTAGCGGCCCGCCTCCGCGAGCGCGGCGGCGTTGCCTGGCCGTCCGGCGAGGGTCGCGGTATGGGCGAAGGCGGCGGCCGTGGCGGTCTCGGTCGGCTCGGTCACCACGAGCACCGGCGTGCCGGGACCGGCCAGGGTCTCGATGCCCGTCTGCCGGTCCACGGCGTCGACGAGCACGGCCGTGTCGAAGCCGAGCGAGGCCCCGGTGCGGGCGCCGGCCCGGTCCCAGCCGCGGGCCACCCCGCGGGCCGCGAGGGCGATCGGGGCCCGGGCCAACAGCCCGTCCCGGTCGGCCACGTGGTCCCGCACCTTCGCGGAGGCCAGGACCAGCGAGACGGCGGCCGCGAGCCGCGCGCCCTCGCCGTTGGCCACCGGGGCGGTGCGCATCCCGCGCAGCGGACAGGGGCCGGCGGTGCGCCGGGCGCCCGCGACCGGGCCGGACTGAGCCTCCGTCAGAACGGAGACGAGCAGCCCGTCGTAGTTGGTCACGATCCGCGCGAACTGGCCGTGGTCGCCCCGAAGTGCCAGGCACAGCCCGCACAGATGGGCCATCCACTCCGCCTTGAACCGCTCGCCGAGCCGGTGCGTACATGGTCTGACGATGCCGAACAAAACGCTTCCCCCGTGTGTATACCCGTGCTCGACGGGCATCGTAGCGGGACCGCGCTTCACCCGTACGTCCCCCTCGATCACCCGCACGGCCGCACTGGTCGTATTTTCACTCAGTCAGCAGCGGTAGCCGCCAGGATCCTTGACCGTGCAACGGATGTTCTGCACCAGTACCGTCACGAAACCCCTGCGCGGCGACTATCCACTTGGCGCGTTGTCAGCATCATGGACGACGATAGGGACGCGGAAGAGAAGACAGACTGACCGCGATGAAAGGAGGCGTCCATGGGTTCGGTGCGCAAGGCGAGTGCCTGGCTGGGTCTCGTAGAGGACAGCGACGACGAGCGTTACTACGACGATGACTACGCGGAGGCCCCGCAGGGGGGTTCGGTGGTCGGCCCCGGCGAGCAGTGGGTCACGGACCCGCGGGTCAAGGTGGCCTCGGAGTCCGCCGTCGATCAGGGCCGGCGCATCGCGACGGTCACCCCGGACGGTTTCCGTGACGCGCGCGGCATCGGCGAGCTGTTCCGCGACGGCGTCCCGGTCATCGTGAACCTCTCCTCGATGGACCCGGGCGACGCGAAGCGCGTGGTCGACTTCGCGGCCGGCCTGACCTTCGGCCTGCGCGGCTCGATCGAGCGGGTGGCGACCAGGGTCTTCCTGCTGACCCCGGCCGACACCCAGATCGTGAGCGGCGAACCCGGCGGCCGTTCGCGCGACTTCTTCAACCAGAGCTGAGTCCCGGGGGCACCTCCCGGCGGGAGCTGGGGGACCCCCACCGCCGCCTCCGGTCCCCCGGTCCTCCCTGACCTACCGGAAGGCGTCGAGCCCGGTGAGCGCCTTGCCCAGCACCAGCTGGTGCATCTCGACGGTGCCCTCGTAGGTGAGGACCGACTCGAGGTTGGTGGCGTGCCGCATGACCGGGTACTCGAGGGAGATCCCGTTGGCGCCGAGGACGGTCCGCGCGGTGCGGCAGATGTCGATGGCCTCGCGGACGTTGTTGAGCTTGCCGAAGCTGATCTGCTCCGGCCGCAGGGTGCCCGCGTCCATGCGCCGGCCCAGGTGGTGGGCGAGCAGGATCCCCTTGTGGAGCTCGAGCGCCATGTCGGCCAGCTTGGCCTGGGTGAGCTGGAAGCCGCCGATGGGCCGCCCGAACTGCTCGCGCGTCCTCGCGTAGTCGAGCGCCGCCTCGAAGCTGGCGCGCGCCGCGCCCATGGACCCCCACACGATGCCGTACCGCGCGTGGCTGAGGCAGCCGAGCGGCCCCTTGAGCCCGGTGACACCAGGGAGCACGGCGTCGGCGGGCAGCCGTACGTCGTCCAGGACCAGCTCGCTGGTCACCGAGGCCCGCAGGGACCACTTGTGCTTGATCTCCAGTGCGGAGAACCCGGCGGTGTCCGTGGGCACGGCGAACCCGCGGATGCCCTCGTCGGTCTGCGCCCATACGACGGCCACGGCCGACACAGACCCGTTGGTGATCCACATCTTGCGGCCGTTGAGGACCCAGTCGGTGCCCTCTCGCTTCGCGTAGGTGCGCATCGCGCCCGGGTCGGACCCGACGTCGGGCTCGGTCAGCCCGAAGCAGCCGATCAGCTCGCCCGCGGCCATGCCCGGCAGCCAGCGCCGCTTCTGCTCCTCCGAGCCGTACTTCCAGATCGCGTACATGGCGAGCGAGCCCTGCACGGAGACCAGCGAGCGGATCCCGGAGTCGGCGGCCTCCAGCTCCAGGCAGGCGAGTCCGTACTGGACCGCGCTCGCCCCGGCGCAGCCGTACCCCTCGAGGGACATCCCGAGGGCGCCGAGCGCGCCGAGTTCCTTCGCGAGCTCCCGGATCCCCGGCAGTTCGCCGTTCTCGTACCACTCGGCGATGTGCGGCAGCACCCGGTCGGCTGCCCAGCCGCGCACGGTGTCGCGGATCGCGAGGTCCTCCGGCGTGAGGAGCTCGTCGAGACCGAGCGGGTCGGTGGGTACGAAGGACACGGAGCCTCCTGGCAGACCGGGGTCGGGTGGACGCAAACCTGGTGCCGCGTCAGGCAATGTTCGCCCCGTCGCGACGCCCGGCACGCACTAGCGGTGCAAGTTTGTCGTCCCGTGACCGCCCGGTCCACCCTCCGCCGGGACGGGCCGGCCCGGGCGGCCGGACCGGTAGCCGGTTCGGGACCCGGCCGGCCCCAGGGCAGACTGCGGGCATGCTCGAGACCTCCGCGCGGCTGCTGCGCCTGCTGTCCCTGCTCCAGGCCCACAGGGAATGGACCGGGGCCGACCTGGCCGACCGGCTCGGGGTGACCGCGCGCACGGTGCGGCGGGACGTGGAACGACTGCGGGAGCTCGGCTACCCCGTGAACGCCAGTCCCGGCACGGGCGGCGGCTACCAGCTGGGGGCCGGGGCCGAGCTGCCGCCGCTGCTGCTCGACGACGACGAGGCCGTCGCCGTGGCCGTGGGCCTGCGGACCGCCGCCGGGAACGGGGTGGAGGGCATCGGGGAGGCTTCCGTACGGGCGCTCGCCAAGCTGGAGCAGGTCCTGCCCTCCCGGCTGCGGGGCCGCGTCTCGGCACTGAACCAGTTCACGGTGCCGATGCTGCGCGGGGCCGCCGGCTCCACCGTCGATGCCGGCGTCCTGACCGAGCTGGCGACGGTCTGCCGGGACGCCGAGCGGCTGCGCTTCGGCTACCGGGACCACGCCGGCGCCGTCACCCGCCGGACCGTCGAGCCGCACCGGCTGGTGTGCACGGAGCGCCGCTGGTACCTCGTCGCCTGGGACGTCGACCGGGAGGACTGGCGGACCTTCCGGGCCGACCGGATCGAGCCCCGGCCCCCGCACGGTCCGCGCTTCACCCCGCGCCCGCCGCCCGCCGAGGACCTCGCCGCGTACGTCTCCCGGGGCATCTCCCAGGGCGCGTACGCGACCCGGGCCGTCGTCCGCCTGCGGGTGCCGCTGGCGGACGCCGCGCAGATCATCGCACCGAGCCACGGGACCCTGGAGCCCCTCGACGAGGCGAGCTGCCTCCTGCGCACGGGGGCGGTCAACCTCGACGTCCTGGTGATTCACATCATGCTGATCGGGTGTGAGTTCGAAGTCGTCGAGCCGGCCGCGCTGACGGGCCGAATCAGGGCCGCGCGCGATCTCCTCACCCGGTCTCTGGAGTCCCCGGAAGTGAAGGAGATGTAAGGAAGCGGAGGGGATCCGGAGTGGAGTCCCCGGCAAGTCCGCGGCACGGCCCGACGGGAATTGCGAGAAGCTCGAGAAGAATGCGAAAGAGAATTTATCCCGGGCGTGTCGCGGAACGGCAAATAAAAGGTCCGGACAAAGTCGGCGGCCGATCGGCTGTAGACAATTCGTGACACAAGCGTGACCCGGTACGGACGAACGTCCGGGCGCGGTGCTGACGGCCAGGGGCCGGGAGCACCGGAAACGAGGACGGCGGGCCCCCGGGGGGGGACCGGGGGCCCCCGACAATTGGGGGTT
>NZ_JBEXOV010000070.1:0-39248 GCF_040611715.1 Streptomyces sp. NPDC006544
ACGGCTCCAGCCTTGCCCACTGTGCATCCGTCAGATCTCCACGCGCCACACCATGATCATCACCGATCAAGATCCACTTTCGCAACAGACCCTAGTCATGAGGATTCCAATGGCACTCCCCAAGTACGACCAGATTGCCGGCGACCTGCGCGGGCGCATCGTCCGTGGCGAGCTGGCCCCCGGCGCCGCGCTGCCATCGGAGCGGGAACTCACCGAGCGGTGGACCGTATCCCGCTCCACCGTGGTCAAGGCGCTGGACCAGCTGCGCACGGAGGGGCTGGTTGAAACACGACAGGGCACCGGATCCACCGTGCGCGAGCGCATGCCCCTCGCCCGGACCGCTGGCGAGCGGTACGCCACCGCCCTTGCCACCGGGCACATTTACACGGCCGGCGAGCACGCGGCCATCACCGGTGCTGCGCTGGTGGCCGCGCCGGAGGACGTGGCTGCGGCTCTCGGTATTGCCGTGGGTGACGAGGTGGTACGCCGTGACCGCGTGACGTACGAAGGTGAGCAGCCGGTAGCGATGTCGAGCAGCTGGTTCACCGCCGAGGTCGGCGAGGCGGCGCCGCGCTTGCTGGCCCGCGAGCGCGTCCGCGAGGGCACCACCCGCTACGTCGAGATGCAGACGGGGCGCACGCCGCATTCCGCTCAGGACCGGTGGACGGCACGCCTGGCGGAGGCTGAGGAGTTGGCCGCGCTGGCCCTGACCGCTCCGGCTGCGGTGTCAGAAGTGCGCCACACCGCGTACGACGCGGACGGTGCGCCCCTGACCTACGAAGTAGGTGTGGCCCCGGGCGGCCGGTGGGCTCGGACGGAAGAATATCCGCTGGGACGCTGACCCTGCGTCAAAGCCCTGCGCCCCCGGTCCACTCGGCCGGGGGTTTCTTCTTGCCCGCGCCCCCTTGACCTGACTGGTCCACCGGTGGACCATGCATGTACGCCCTGCGGTTGGGGCGACACCGTACGTCACCCGACGTTAGGGAGCATCGCCATGGAAGTCCGCGAGACATCGGCCGACAAGGGGTTCGAGCACGTCGGCCACCCGCTCCTGCACCAGCAGGTCCGAGACCCCAGCAGCGACCGCGAAGGCCGGCTGATGGCCGTCGTACGCGAGCCGCTGGGCAACTTCGGCGGTCGGCAGCAGTACTCGCGGACCGCGTACGTCCGCGGCGCCGACGGCGTCGAGTTCACCGCGGCACCCGACCTGCTGGAGCAGGTGTGAGCGCCGTCGGCCAGACGTGCGCCCGGTGCGGCCGCGTCATCCGGGCTGGCGGCGACGAGGTCATCCCACACTCGGCGTCCGGCGCACGGCCGACCAGCTACCTCCACGACATCCGGGACCCGGCCTGCCGACCCGTCACCGTCCAGGACCGCAGGTGAGCGACGAGCTCGCGCGTCAGCTTGCGTACGTCCTGATCGTCCTCGGCGTCCTCGCCGCGATCGTCCTTGGCACCCACTGACCCCCGCCTCGGCTCCCCGGATTTGGTTCCCCCCTTCGGGTGGCCGGGGCGGGTCTGCACCACCGCGCGACCGCACATCAGAGAGCCTGGCCGAATGGCCTGGACCTGCCCGAATTGTAATAGCGCCCACGCAATCGCCTACATCTGGAATGACGAGGGATACCACCCGATGCCGTGTTTCGGCTGCGGCCTGAGACTCCGGCGGACGGTGGGGCGTCACACCCTCGACCAGACGTCGGACTGTGGCCGCCCGTACTGCCGAGGCCACGTGACCGCCGTGTACAGCCCCAGCGACGCTGGCGTCGTGCGCGTGGATTCGTCGCCTCTCATCCCTTGCTCTGCCTACACGATGGAGTCTGACCATGCCTCAGGTGATCGAGAACATCGGCTGCCCGACCCCCGGCTGCGGGGGCTCCCGCGCTGACGTCTGGGAGACCGATGAGAACGGCAACAAGCTCGCCCGCGTAGGTGCGATCCCCTGCGGTAAATGCGGACAGGGCGGCTGACCCCCTTGGACCGCCCCGGCTGGCACCCCCCGGCCGGCCGGGGCTACTCCCCGTCGGCTAGTCGCTGGTCGAGTCGCACTACTGTCTGACTTGACCTGGCGTTTTGGCCAGAATGCACGACATCCGGACATGACTTTCAGTCAGTACGGTGACTCCATGACGAACCAGAGCCACCCGTTCCGCTTAGCTTCGGGCTAGTCCCGTACGAGGTGCGCGAGCGGCACGCCGATGGCGTCCGCGATGAGGATGAGCGTGTCGAGGAGGGGTGATGCCTGGCCTTGCTCGATGCGGACGTAGGTCGCGCGGTCCATGCCTGCCCGCAGGGCCACGCTCTCCTGTGTGAGGTTTCGCTCGAGGCGGGCGGCCCGGGTTTGCTCGCCGATGCGTCTCCGCCGGGCGAGGACGTGATCGGGCAGTGGTACTGGGCGTGGCACCCGTCCACGCTGTCGTGATCATGAATCGATGTATGTAGGGTGCACCCTACATTGCGTGATCTTGCATATATGCGGGCATCAGCCTGCACATAAGACCGGCCCTCCCAGTCCTGCCCCCCAGGCGGCGGGAGCGGCCAGCGGGGCCCCTGCCTGCCGGCGGGGGCCCTGCTTCATTTCCACGCGATGCGCACTGAGTCCGGGTCCCAGTACCCGCCGCCCGGCTGGCGGCCGAGGCGGGCCCGGTGGACGGTCACGGTCATCAGGTACGAGATCACCGCCCGCTTGCGGGACAGGTCGAGTCCGTTCCACGCCTCCTCGACGTCCTCCGCAGTGAGGAGAGCGGCCACCGGATTGACCTTGACGGCCCGCGACAATACTTCCTCCGCCGCAGCGATCCGCTGGCGGGCAGTCTCGGACGCCAGAGTCCACGACCGCATATCCAGCTCTCCGCGCCCCAGAGCGGCCGCCAGGCCGTCCAGGATGAGACGCGCCTGCCTCCGGTCCTCCTGGGCCCCCCGGACGTCCACAGGGTCCTCACGGGCCGCCAGGAGCTCTGATGCGTCCGGGAGCGACAGGCGGTCGAGCACCGCGAGCTGCACCACGTCGTCAACGAGGCTCCGCCGTCGCGACACATGCTTCTGTGTGCGGCACCGGTAGTTCAGCATCCGGTCCCGGTCAGGATGGGCGCTACGGCTCCCGTCTGCGGACGACATCATGGTGTCGCCGCACGTGCCGCACCGGTAGATGCCCGTGCCGAGCGCCACCCGCGCGTTCCCGGCAGGGCCGACTTTGCGGCTGGGGTCCGTGAGCAGCGCGACGACGCTCCGCCACGTCGGCTCATCGAGCGCCGCCGGCCACTGCGCGGCCCCCACTTCCTCGCCGCGATGGACGATGATCCCCGCGTTGCGGGGCCGTAGCAGCATCTTGCGGATCTCAGAAGACCCCCACTCGCCGCCGGTGCTGGTGCGGACTTCCGCGGCCGCCCATTCCCGCCTGATCGAGTGCAGCGACGCGCCAGCAAGAACGCTTCTCGCTGCGTGCCTGATGAGCTCCATCTCGGTCTCATTGGGCGTCAGTCCGTCGATCTCCCAGCCGAAGGGGCGGCGGCCGCCGAAGTGCTTGCCCATCTGCGCCATCTGGTCCCGGGCGCGCTTCTGTCTTTCAACCATGCGCTCGACTTCGTACCGGGCCTGCACGCCGAGCTGGCGGGCGATCATCCGTCCGGTGGCCGTGGTGAGGTCCAGGTGGCCCGCCTTGACCGTGCGGGTCTCGACACGGCGCGGCTCGCAGATGTCGATGTACTTCTCAAGCTCGGCGGGCGACCGGTGGAGGCGGTCGGTGTGCCAGGCAATGACGCACTCTCCGGCGCCGGCTTCGAGCCCCTGGAGCATTCGGATGTAGTCCGGCCGCGGCTTGCCCGAGTAGGCGCTGAGGTCGTTGTCCTCGAAGACCTCGATGACGCGGTACTCGGTGTCGCCGTTGCTGAGCTGTCCGGCCAGGGCGTAGCCGTCTTCGATCTGACGGTCACAGCCGAGGCCGGCGCCCTCGCGGTCTGAGCTGATGCGGGCGTAGAGGTAGCAGCGGACGACGCGGCGTCCCGGCGGGCCCGAGTTCTGTGGCTCCATGCCCCCCATGCTGGCACTTTAGATCCGCCTTAGATAGGCCTTCGCCAGATCGAAGCCTGCGCCCGACTTCGGTACCGAGGCGGGACTGAGGCCGACGGTGAGCTTCTTCTGCGGCCAGGAGGCGCCGGAGTTCACCACGGCCGCCCGGACCCGGTCCCGGCTCTCGACCAGGGTCTTGTCGGGCAGCCCCACCAGGGTGAAGGCGGCGACCCCGGGCTCCAGGTCGGCCTGGACCTCCACCACCACGCCCTCGACGCCCACGAGGGCGACCGAACAGGCTCGCGCGAACCCCATCAGGCGGCCCCCCTGATGTGCTCCACCACGGGCGCACCGCGCCGCGGCAGCAGGATCCCGACCAGGTCGATCCGCACCCCGCCCGGGGGCGGTCCGCCGTGATCGGCCATCCACCGCCCGGCGAGCCGCCGGAGCCGCTCGGCCTTGCCGGGCCGCAGCGCGGCCATGGGGTGTTCGAACTCCCCCGCCCGCCGGGTCTTCACCTCGCACACGACGAGGGCGTCCCCGTCCCGGGCGACGATGTCGATCTCCCCGCTCCGGCACCGCCAGTTCCGCGCGATGACGGTCATCCCGGCCTCGGCGAGCCGCCGCGTCGCGAGCTCCTCGCCGTACCGTCCCAATGCCTGCTGTGCCACGCCCTTCGCGTCCATCCGGCACCACCTCCGGTACCGACGGTCCCGCGTGCCCGCCCACCCGGTGGATCTTGGTGGACAACCAGGGCATTGTGGAAAACCCCCTCACCCGTGCGGGTGAACCGTCCGGGTCGGGGCCGGGTCCGTCCCGCTCCCCGGACGCGGCGCCGGACGCCGCGGCCTAGCTCCCCGGAAGTTCGAGATCGCTCTTGTTGAGCTCCTCGATGTTCACGTCCTTGAAGGTCAGAACCCGTACCTGCTTGACGAACCGGGCCGGCCTGTACATGTCCCAGACCCACGCGTCGGCCATCGAGACCTCGAAAAACACCTCGCCCTGGACCGAGTGCACCTGCATCTCGTAGTCGTTGGTGAGGTAGAAACGGCGTTCGGTCTCGATCACATACTTGAACAGCCCGACGACGTCGCGGTACTCCCGATAGAGCTTCAGCTCCATCTCGGTCTCGTACTTCTCGAGGTCCTCGGCACTCATGGCATGTTCCCCTTCAGCCGTGCGTCCCCCTATTGTGCGCCAGGCCCGTGCGCCCCTAAACGATTTCCGGGGCCAGGTTCACGGGCGCACCCGGGGGACCGTCGTCGAGCAGCCTGCGGAGCAGCTCTGGGAGTCTGGTCGGGTACACCGTCTCACGGGCCGCCAGAAGTTCCTCGGAGGTCCACCACCTGGCCCCGGAGACGCTGCGCCGCTCGAGCTCCGTGAAGCCGCCCGTCGCGGTCCGCGTCCGGGCCGTGCGGGCCAGGAAGTACCACTCGTCCTGCTTCCAGCGGCGCCCGTCGAAGGGGAACTCGCAGTAGCGGTGCCACAGCACCGGCCCGAGTTCCACCTCGGTGATCCCGGTCTCCTCCGCGAGCTCGCGCAGCGCGGCCTGCTCCCGGGTCTCGGAGCCTTCCAGGCCGCCGCCCGGGGTGAACCACCAGTCGTCCGCCGGATCGTCCGGCTCGAAACCGTGCAGGAGCAGGATCCGGTCGGCGGGATCCAGCAGGATCACCCGCGACACCTTGCGCGGCCCGTCAGCGGACACCGGTCCGCTCCCTCCTCCGTCCGCGCCCAAGGGCCCGTGCGACCGGGCCGTAGGCGGCTCCGAGCACCACCAGGGCGGCTCCGGCCGCCACGGCGACCACCTGGAGCCGCAGCGGCCCCGCCTTCGAGATCCCGCCGGGCAGGGCCGCGTAGCCCGCCGGCCGCTCCAGCATCGTCTGGGAGGGCCACGCCAGGGCGTCCACTCGGGCGCTCACCGCCGACCGGTCCACCGTGCCCTGCCCGGCCTCCTCGAGGTGTGCCCGGGAGTCGATCGAGGCCCCGCGCCGGTCGCCCAGCAGGAACAGTTTGCCCTCGGGCACCGTCACCTCGAACGGGGTCCGCGAGGCGGAGCCGCCCGGCGCGTCCGCGACGTCGAGCTCCTCCTTCTCGATGTACGGCTCGTCGAGCTCCTTGCCGTTCAAGGTGATCCGGCCGCCGTCGCCGCAGCACTTGACGGTGTCCCCGCCGATGCCCACGACCCGCTTGACCATCGGCGAATCGCTCCACTGCTCGTCCTTGAAGATGACCACGTCACCTCGGCGCACCTCGGCGCCGTCGATGCGCTGGGCCAAGACCCGGTCCCCGGGCTTCACCGTCGGCACCATCGAGTCGGTCGGCACCGTGTACGGCTGGTACACGACGGCTCCCCACACGAACCCGCCCAGGAAGAGCGCAAAGCCGATGGCCACGGCGAGTCCCGACAACATGTTGCCAAGACCGCCGCGGCCATCGCCGTCACCTGCTCGTATTGCTCGTGTTCCGCCCATTGCAGCGCCCCCACCTTCGGAGATCGTCGACCTGGGCGGCACCCTACCTGCCGGTACGCCTCGCGGTCAGCTCGCGCCGGCGCCACAGGACGACCGGCACCGCGCCGACGAATCCGAGCGCGGCGGGGCCGAGCCCGACGGGCGCCAGTCC
Organism: Streptomyces sp. NPDC006544; assembly: GCF_040611715.1. NCBI lineage: Bacteria > Bacillati > Actinomycetota > Actinomycetes > Kitasatosporales > Streptomycetaceae > Streptomyces > Streptomyces sp. NPDC006544. The sequence continues at coordinate 6,630 of NZ_JBEXOV010000070.1, forward strand.
GGAGGCGCCGAGACCGAGCGCGGCGGCCTCGGCCTGCGTGCCGATGCCCGGCTGGTCGAAGGTCTCCGGGATCGGCAGGGTGGACCAGCGGGTGACCGGCCACGCGACCACCACGGCCCGCCCGACGACGTCGCTGACGGGTACGAAGCCCTTGGTGGGGTCCTGCTGGTGGTACCGGGAGTCCTGGGAGTTCTGCCGGTGGTCGCCCATCACCCAGATCTTGCCCTTGGGCACGGTGATGGGGCCGAAGGGGAAGTCGTCGCAGGGGGTGTTGCCGGGGTAGATGTACGGCTCGTCGAGCTCCTTGCCGTTGACGACGACCGGTCCCCCCTTCTTGCACTCGACCGTGTCGCCGCCGACCGCGATCGTCCGCTTGATGAGGTCCTTCTCCTCGGCGGACGGCATGAGGCCGATGGCGCTGAGGACCTTCTGCGCGATGTTGGGCTCCGGCGTGGACTCCCCGCTCAGCCAGTTCGCGGGGTCGTGGAAGACCACGACCTCACCGCGCTCGGGCTCCGAGCCGAACCACGGCGTCAGCTTGTCCACGAGGACGCGGTCGCCCCGCTGCAGGGTGTTCTGCATCGAGTCGGACGGGATCGAGAACGCCTGCACCAGGAAGGTCTTGATCAGCAGAGCCAGCAGCAGGGCGATTCCGATCAGGAGCGGCAGCTCCTTCCAGAAGGATCGGTGCGGGCGGACCGCCACGTCGTCCTTCGCGCCGTCGTCGTGCTTGACGGCATCGTGATCGACGGCGTCGTCCGGCTGCTCGGCACCCTCGTCACGTCCGGACCGTGCACCCACCGCCACATCCCCCACGTCTACTCCTCATTCGGAAATTGCAAGCCCGGCCGGATCAGGCACGGGCCCTCCCCTCCCTAACGAGCGGGAGTTCCCGAAGGCGCGGGAGACCGGGAACACACTATGCGAACGAGGCGTCTTGAGGGCGCCGACGACGCGTACGGCGTGCACGGCGTGCCTGGTCGGGCACCATGCGGAAGGTCGCGGGCTGTTCCAGGCGCCGCCAGTGCCCGAACGGCCATGCGATAACGACCGCCTGACCGACCACGTCCTCCTCGGAGATCGTGCCCTGGAAGGCCTCGTCGAGGTGGTAGCGGGAGTCGGCCGAGTTCGACCGGTGGTCGCCCATGACGAAGAGCCGCCCCTCGGGCACGTGCACCTCGAAGGGGATCTCCGAGGGCGCGTTGCCCGGACTGATGTACGGCTCGTCGAGCGGCGATCCGTTGACGGTGACCCGGCCCCGGGCGTCGCAGCACTTCACGGTGTCCCCGCCGGTCCCGATGACCCGCTTGATCACGTCCTGCTCGTCGGCCGAGGGCAGCAGGCCGATGAAGGTGAGGGCCTGCTTGACCTGCTTGACGCCCACCGGGTCCGGAGCCGGGCGGGCGCTCTCGCCGCCGAGCCAGCCCCCGGGGTCCTTGAACACGACGACCTCCCCGCGCTCGGCCTTGGCACCGAACCACGGGGTCAGCTTGTCGACCAGGACCCGGTCGCCGATCCGGATCGTCTGCTCCATGGAGCCCGACGGGATGAAGAAGGCCTGCACCAGGAAGGTCTTGAGGATCAGGGCGATGCACAGCGCGACCACCACCAGCAGGGGCAGCTCTCCGGCGCGGCGGGTACGCCGCCTGCGCCGGACGCGCCGGGCCAGCCGGCGCCGGTCGGCGCGGCCTCCGGGCTCCTGCGCCGGGCCGCCGCCCTGCTCCGCCGCGCGGCCGCCCCCGGTGGCCCCGGAGGCCCCGGTGGCCCCGCGTCCCGGTTCCGGATCCGCGTCCCCGTCGCGTCTCGGACGGCCCCGGCTACCCACGTCCGCCGCCCGCGGGCGACACGTGGGCCCATCGCGAGACCGGCCAGCCGATCCAGTCGGCCCGCCCGATGACCTTCTCCACCGGCACCATCCCCCCGCCAGGTTCCCCCAGGTGGTCCCGGGAGTCCCGGGACTGGGAACGATGATCGCCCATGACCCAGAGGGTCCCGAGCGGTACCACGATCCGGAAGGGCACCTTCGACGCCGTGTCCCCGGGGAAGAGGTACGGCTCGTCCAACGGCACCCCGTTGACCTTGATCCGGCCGTTCGCGTCGCACGCCACGTCGTCGCCGCCGACTCCGACGACCCGCTTCACGAAATCGGTGTCGGACGGTTCGGCGAGCCCGAGGGCCGAGCCCACGCCGTGCAGGGCCTCACCGATCGCGCTCCCGGTGGGACCCTCCGGCACGAAGGAGCCCGTGCCGTCGAAGACCACGACGTCACCGCGCTGCGGCGTACCGCCGAAGCGGTACGCCAGTTTGTCGACCAGCACCCGGTCCCCCACGGCGAGCGTCGGCTCCATCGAGCGGCTCGGGATGAGGAACGGCTGGAGGACGAAATTGCTGAGCAGCAGCAGGAAGACGGTACAGATCACGCCCAGCAGCCCGGCCCGGCGCCAGGTCAGCCAGCCCGCCGCGCGGGAGCCCTGCTCGCCGGTCCCGGAACCACCGGTCGCGGAACCACCGGTCGCGGAACCACCGGTCGCGGAATCACCGGTGTCCGGCGCGTCGGGAGCCGGCGCGCCAGCCGCTTCGGAAAGCACGAAACGCGACCGCCCCTCCCCCTCGTCGGGGAAAGAGTGGCCGCGCTGCGTGTGAGGTGCTTCGGTGTCCATCGGGGGCGAGCCTATCCGCCCGCCCGGGGAACGCCGAGAGCAGATCAGCGGTCGCGCTTCTCCTTGATCTTCGCGGCCTTGCCGCGGAGCTCACGGAGGAAGTACAGCTTGGCGCGACGCACGTCACCGCGGGTGACGAGCTCGATCTTCTCGAAGATCGGGGAGTGGACCGGGAAGGTACGCTCCACGCCGACGCTGAAGGAAACCTTGCGGACGGTGAAGCTCTCGGAGACGCCAGAGCCCTGGCGACGGATGACAACGCCCTTGAACTGCTGGATACGGGAGCGGTTGCCCTCGATCACGCGGACGTGCACGTTGATCGTGTCACCCGGGCGGAAGGCCGGGAGGTCCGAGCGGAGCGTGGCGGCGTTGACGCCATCGAGCAGGTGAGACATGTAATTCGTCTGCTTTCTTCGCATGACGCCACAGGCCGCCGATGCGGGGTTTCCGTAGAGAGTCCGGGTGCCGCGGAACTCGGCGGGCGACTGTCCCCCTGTGGCAGGGGCGCACGCGAGCACACAGCAGCCGCCTATTCTTCCACGGCCTGCGGCCTACGCCAAAATCGGCCGTCGGCGGACGGCTGCCAGCCGAGGATGCTCAGCAGCTCGCGGTCCTTCTTGTCGAAGGAGGAGGCCTCGCAGCGCTCGATCAGGTCCGGGCGGTTGCGCGCGGTCCGGCGGAAGGCCTCGTCGCGGCGCCACCGGGCGATCTTGCCGTGGTGCCCGCTGACCAGCACGTCCGGGATGCCGCGGCCGCGCCACTCCGGCGGCTTGGTGTAGACGGGCCCCTCCAGCAGGTTCGCCATGTCACCGGGCGCGAAGGAGTCGTCGCGGTGCGACTCGGCGTTGCCGAGGACCCCCGGCAGCAGCCGGGCCACGGCCTCGGTGACGACCAGGACGGCCGCCTCGCCGCCGGCCAGGACGTAGTCGCCGATGGAGACCTCGTACACGGGGACGCGCGTGGCGTACTCGTCCATGACCCGGCGGTCGATGCCCTCGTACCGCGCCGGGGTGAAGATCAGCCAGGGGCGCTCGGAGAGTTCCACGGCCAGTTCCTGGGTGAACGGCCGGCCGCTGGGGGTGGGGACGACCATGACGGGCCCGTGCGCGCCCGCCTCGTAGCCGTCGGCCATCGCGGCGTCCAGCGCCTCGCCCCACGGGTCGGTCTTCATGACCATGCCCGGGCCGCCCCCGTACGGGGTGTCGTCCACCGTGTTGTGCCGGTCGTACGTCCACTCCCGCAGGTCGTGGACGTGCACGTCGAGCTGCCCGCGCGCCCGCGCCTTGCCGACGAGGGAGACGTTGAGCGGCTCCAGGTACTCCGGGAAGATCGTGACGACGTCGAGACGCATCAGGCGCCGTCCCCGGCGGGCTTGCCGGCCTCGGCGTCGCGCTCGGACGCGATCTCGGCGAGGTCGTCGATCAGTCCCGGCGGCGGGGTGATGACACAGCGCTGCTCGGCGAGGTCGATCCCGGCGACGATCTCCTCGACGAAGGGGATCATCACCTCGGTGCCGTCCGGGCGCTCGACGATGAAGAGGTCCTGCGAGGGCAGGTGGGAGATCTCGGTGATCCGGCCGATCACCGTGCCGTCCTCGAGGGCGACCTCGAGGTCCATCAGCTGGTGGTCGTAGTACTCGTCGGGCTCGGCCGGCAGCTCCGCCGGGTCCACATCGGCGATGAGCAGGACGTTGCGCAGCGCCTCGGCGCCGGTGCGGTCCTTGACTCCCACGAAGCGCAGCAGCAGCCTCCCGCTGTGCACCCGGCCCGTCTCCACGGTCAGCGGTCCCGCCGACGCCGGTTCGGTCTGGAGCACGGCGCCGGGCCCGAGCCGCTGCTCGGGCTCGTCGGTCCGCACCTCGACGGTGACCTCACCCTTGATCCCGTGGGCGCGGCCGATCCGCGCGACTACCAGCTGCACTGTGTGTCTCTCCTGTTCAGACGACGACGGGCCGGGGCGGGCGGTATCGCCCTCCCCGGCCCGAGCCGGTCATTCAACTTTTCAGCGGACCTGGTCCACGTCGACGAGGTCGACACGGATACCGCGGCCGCCGATGGCACCCACGACGGTACGCAGAGCACGTGCGGTGCGGCCGTTGCGACCGATCACCTTGCCGAGGTCGTCGGGGTGGACCCGAACCTCGAGCACCTGCCCGCGGCGCAGGTTGCGCGAGGCGACCTGCACTTCGTCGGGGTTGTCCACGATGCCCTTCACGAGGTGCTCAAGAGCCTCCTCGAGCATGCTCAGGCCTCGGTCGACTCGGCGGTCTCGGCCTCAGCCTCGTCCGCCTTCTTGTCGGCCTTCTTCGCCTTCTGCGTGATGGCTTCGCCCTTGCCCTCGCCGATGCCCTCGAGGGCCTTGGCGAACTCGTCGAAGGAGCGACGCTTGCTCTCCTTCGTCACCGGCTGGAGCAGCGGCGCGGGGGCCGGAAGGCCCTTGTGCGCCTGCCAGTCACCGGTCAGCTTGAGGATGGCGAGCACAGCCTCGGTGGGCTGGGCGCCGACCGACAGCCAGTACTGCGCACGCTCGGCGTTGACCTCGATGCGCGACGGGTTGTACGTCGGGTGGTAGATACCGATCTCTTCGATCGCGCGACCGTCCCGACGGGTACGGGCGTCGGCGACGACGATGCGGTAGTGCGGCTGGCGAATCTTGCCGAGGCGCTTGAGCTTGATCTTGACTGCCACTGGAGTGGTGTCTCCTGAACTTGACGTGGTTGGGCACATGAGATGCCACGTGGGGTTGCGGTACTCGGGTGCCCGATGGACGCGTCAGCCGGAGGAGAGAGGGGTCCTATGCGACTGTCGAGTACAGCTGTCCATTGTGCCATACGCCCGAGTCGCCTCGCCCTCCCGGTCAGGAGGCGAGGGCGGACACCGCCGTCTCCGGAATGCGGAACGGCTTCATGCAGCCGCCGCACACGATGGGCGCCTGGGCCAGCACGGACGGTACGACCCGTACGTTGCGACCGCAGTCACACACCGCCTTGACGCGGACCCCTCCGCCGGAGGAGCCGTGCCGGGCGGCCGGGCCGCGGAAGCTGCGCTTGGTGTCGGCGGCCGTCGCGACCGTGTGGGCCCTGAGCGCGCGCTGGAGGCGCTCCATGGTGGGGCGGTAGCGCTTCTTCGCCTCCGGGTTGAGCGAGACCAGGGAGAAGCCGCTGCTCGCGTGCGGCTCGTCGACGTGGTCCAGCCCCATTTCCTCGGCGATCGCGAGGAACCTGCGGTTGTGGTAGCGGCCGGCGCGCGAGGTGTCACGCACGCCGCGTGCTGCGGCGATGCCGTGGACTGCCTCGTGCAGCAGTCGCTCGAAGGAGAGCTCGGCGCCACAGGCGGACGAGGACTCTCCGATCAGGGACTCGGGCGCGGCAAGGTCAGGCAGCTCGGAGTGGTACCGCTGAATATCGGCCCACGCCTGCGCCAGCTCTGCGGCGAGAACAGGGGGTGTCGTGCTCACGTCGTGACAACGAGCCGGAGTGCCCCGGTGTTCCGATTCCGGGCCATTCCAAATTTTTTGCACGTACCAGTCAGTTCAGTCTCATGCGTCCCGACGAGGACGGGTGCGCAGATCTCAGGAGGAGTCGGTACGTAACGAGGACTAACGGCGTCCCGGCGCGCGGTGGGAGCCGCGCGCCGGGACGGCCGGAGCCGGACCGGTCAGTACGAGCGGGCGACGACGGCGAGGGTACCGGGGGCGTCGTCCGCCTCCGGGACCGAGCCGTCCTCGGCGATCAGGCAGCGGACGGAGACGGCCTGCTCGGCGAGCTTCGCCTCGCCCTCGGGGCCGAGGTCGGCCCACGGGATCCGCGCCCAGCCGCCCGCGACGGCGGCCTCGGCGGCCTCCTCGATGGTGGCGACGTCGCTGGTGCGGGCCACCCGGCGCTCACGGGACTCGCGCAGCAGCTGCGCCTGGTCCTCCTCCAGCACCTTGGGCAGCAGGTCGGCGAGAGCGGAGATCTGCACGGCTTCCTTGCCGCCCGGAATGCGGCGGGCCAGCATCGCGGTGCCGGCTTCCAGGTCGCGCGGGCCGATCTCGACGCGGACCGGTACGCCCTTGAGCTCCCAGTCCACGGCGCGGCGGCCGAAGGGGGTGTCGACGCGGTCGTCGACGAACACCCGCAGGCCGGCGGCCTTGAGCTGGGCGCCCAGTTCACGGACCTTCGTCACGGCCTCGTCGCCCTTGATCGCCATGACGACGACCTGGACGTGCGCGAGGCGCGGCGGGACGCGCAGGCCGTTGTCGTCGCCGTGCGACATGATCAGGCCGCCGACCATGCGGGTCGAGACGCCCCACGAGGTCTGCCAGACGAGCTCCTGCTTGCCTTCCTTCGACAGGTACTGCGTGTTGAAGGCCTTGGCGAAGTTGGTGCCCAGCTCGTGGCTCGTGCCCAGCTGCAGGGCCTTGCCGTCGCCCATCATGCCCTCGAGGGTGAGGGTGTTGATGGCGCCGGCGAAGCGCTCCTTGGCGGTCTTGCGGCCGAGCACGACGTCGATGCCGAGCACGTTCGTCATGAAGTCGCCGTAGACGTCGCGGTGGATCCGGGCGGCGTAGTCGCGGGCGTCCTCGTAGGAGACGTGGGCCGTGTGGCCCTCCTGCCAGAGGAACTCGCTCGTACGGAGGAAGACGCGCGGACGCATTTCCCAGCGGACCACGTTCGCCCACTGATTGATCAGCAGGGGCAGGTCGCGGTAGCTCTGGACCCACTTGGAGAAGTAGTCGTTGATGATCGTCTCGGAGGTGGGACGGACGACGACCGGCTCGTCCAGCTCCTTGCCGCCGCCGTGCGTGACGACCGCCAGCTCGGGGGCGAAGCCCTCGACGTGCTCGGCTTCCTTCGTCAGGTACGACTGCGGGATGAACAGCGGGAAGTACGCGTTCTGGGCGCCCGCGTCCTTGATCCGCGCGTCCATCTCCTGCTGCATCCGCTCCCACAGGCCGTAGCCGTACGGCCGGATGACCATGGTGCCGCGCACCGGACCGTTGTCGGCCAGTTCGGCCTTGTTGATCAGATCCTGGTACCAGCGGGGAAAATCCTCCGCCTGGGGGGTGAGAACGGGTGCCTTTGCCATGGCGCGAATGGTACGGCGCCCGGCGCGCCGAGCGTGAATCGGGTGTGAACCGGGTGGCTCGCTCCTCTGGACGCGGGCGCGAATCGGGAGTTCTCTGGCAGCGGGGGCATGGGGGCGAAACGGAATCAGGAGCGCTCTTTCGATGACACCGACGCCGACGGCGACGCTTGCTGCCCGGGACTGGGCGGAAATCCAGGAGCGGATGCTCGTACCGCTCTACGACGCGGTCTACGACCGGCTCGAGATCGGGCCGGGCGACCGGCTGCTCGGCCTGGGCTGTGGGGCCGGACTGCCGCTGCTGCTGGCTTCCGGCCGGGGAGCCGTGGCCACGGGTGTGGAGGCGGATCCGGCCCGCCGGGCGCTGGCCCGGGAACGGCTGCTCGAGGTGCTGGCGGCGCCGCCGGTGCCCGCGGTGCCGTACGACGTGCTGCTGGCCTTCTCTCCGGGGGCGGACACGCTGGCCGCGGCGCTGCCGGCGCTGCGGCGGGCAGGGGGGACGGTGGTGCTGGCCGACTGGGGACCGGCGGAGCGGTGCACGGTGCCGTCCGTCCTGGGCGGTGGACCCGTGGTGCGCGACCTGGACGCCATGGTGGCGCGGGCCGGGCTGGTCCCGGACGGCTCGGGGCGGGTGTTCTGCCCCTTCGGCTACGCGGACGTGGACAGCGCGGTGCGCGGGCTCCTGTCGACGGGGCTGTATCCCGGCGCGGGCGCCGGGTGCGCCGGAGCGGCTTCCGCGGGGCGTTTCGACATGGCCGATCCGGCCCTGGCGGAGAAGGAACTGGCGGAGGCGCTTCACCCGTACGAGCGGCCCGACGGCGCCGTCTGGCTGCCCAACATCTTCCGCTACGTGATCGCCCGGACGGTCTGACGGCCCCCCGCGGACGGCGCGGGGCCCCGGGCACGCGGCCCGGGGCCGTGGCCGGCCGGACCCGGCTACTTGTGGAGCCGGGGGATGCCCGCGGCCGCGTAGGCGGCTACCTCGTCCAGGGTCTCGTTCGCCACCAGGGCCTCGGCGAGGGCGTCGAGCTTGTCGCGGTTCTCGTTCAGCAGCCGGCAGGCCTCCACGTAGCACTCCTCGACGATGCGGCGCATCTCGTCGTCCACCGCGTCGAGGGTGGCGGGGGCCGCGGCGAGGCCGTAGGGGCTCTGGCCGTCCGAGGGGATCGCCGTGAGCGGGCCGATGCGCTTGCTCATGCCCCACCGGGCGACCATGCCCCGCGCGAGGTTGGTCACCTGCTCCAGGTCGTTCTCCGCGCCCGTGGTGACGACCCGGTAGACGACCTCCTCGGCCGCCATGCCGCCGAGCGCGCCGATGATGCGGCCGCGCAGGTACTCCTCGGTGTACGCGTAGCGGTCCGCGTCCGGGGTGGAGAGGGTGACGCCGAGCGCGCGGCCCCGCGGCACGATGGTGATCTTGCGGACGGGGTCCGCGCCCGGCTGGAGCATGCCCAGCAGTGCGTGCCCGCCCTCGTGGTACGCGGTGCGCCGGCGTTCCTCCTCCGGCATGACCAGCGGCCGTTCGGCGCCGAGCTGGACCTTCTCCAGCGCGTCGGAGAGGTCCGCCTGGGTCACCTCCTTCTGCTGGCGCTTCACGGCGAGCAGGGCGGCCTCGTTGGCGAGGTTGGCCAGTTCGGCGCCGGTCATGCCCGGTGTCGTACGGGCCACCTGGGCGAGGTCGACGCCGTCGGCGAGCGGGATGTCCCGGGTGTGGATCCGCAGGATCGCCTCGCGTCCGGCCCGGTCGGGCGGGGAGACGACGACGGTGCGGTCGAAGCGGCCCGGCCGGGTCAGCGCCGGGTCCAGGACGTCGGCCCGGTTGGTCGCGGCCAGGACCACCACTCCCTCGGACCCGGAGAACCCGTCCATCTCGGTGAGGATCTGGTTCAGGGTCTGCTCGCGCTCGTCGTGGCCGCCCATGGCGCCGCCGCCTCCGCGTACCCGCCCGATGGTGTCGATCTCGTCGATGAAGACGATCGCGGGGGCCACCTTGCGCGCCTCGGTGAAGAGTTCCCGTACCCGGGAGGCGCCGACGCCGACGATCATCTCGATGAACTCGGAGGCCGAGGCGGAGAAGAACGGCACGCCGGCCTCGCCCGCGAGCGCCCGGGCGAGCAGGGTCTTGCCGGTTCCGGGCGGCCCGGCGAGCAGCACCCCGCCGGGCATCCGGGCGCCCATCTCGCGGTACTGGCCGGGGTTCTTGAGGAAGTCCACGACGTCGTCGAGCTCGCCCTCGACCTCGTCGATTCCGGCCACGTCCTCGAAGGTGGTGCGCTTGGCGCCCTCGAGCTCCACCGGTTTCGGCGGAGCCTTGCGGCCGAGGCCGCCCATGCCCCCGGCGCCCATGCCGCTCATCCGGCGGGCGATGAACACCCACAGGAGGATCAGCAGCAGCATGGGGGCCAGCGAGATCAGCAGGTTGGCCAGGAAGCTGCGCTGTTCGACGACCGGGGAGGCGGTGACGATCACGCCGTGCTTGGTGAGGTCGGCCCACAGGTCGTCCTCGGCGAAGGCGGGACGCTGGGACCGGAATTTGGTGTAGTCGCCCTCGTCGCCGTCCGGCTTGGGCTGTCCGGTCTTCAGCTGGCCCTGGATGGCGTCGCCCTTGGCGTAGATCTTCGAGACGTTGCCGTCGGCCACCTGCTTGCTGAACTCGGTGTACGAGATGGTCGGCTCATCGCCCTCGTTGAAGAAGGAGAGCACCAGGTTGGTCACCAGGTAGACGATCAGGGCGGTGAGGATCAGGCCGCGCCAGCCGCCCGGCATCTTCCGCTTCGGCGGCGGGGCGGGCGGTGCGCCTTCGGAGCGCCAGGGCGTATCGGCCCGGTCGCGGGGCGGTACGGGGGTGGGGCTGGGCACGTGGCCTCCTTCTGCCGTCCTCCCGGCCGACCATAAGGGACAAACCGGATCATCGCCCTGGCGGGGACGGCGGGCGGCGAGCGCCCGCGCGGGGGCGGCCCGGAAGCACACGGCAGCGACGCGCGGCGGCCCGCATCGGCCTGCGGGAACGCGGAAGCCCCGGCCGGATCGATCCGGCCGGGGCTCGCGGGGCACCGCGCTACTTCATGAACTTCTTGAACTCGTCCGGAAGGTCGAAGTCCTTGCCGGGCTGCGCCCCGCCGGCCGGAAGGCCGAACGGGCTGCCGCCGGCGGCGGGCTCGGCCGCCTGGGGGCCCGCCTCGCGGCGCGCGGCGGCCGCGGCCTCTTCTTCCTTGCGCTTCATGGGGTTGCCGCTCTTGCGCTTGCCCTTGGCCTGCTTGACCTGCTTCTTCTGCCGGCCGGGGCCGCCGCCCATCCCGGGGATGCCCGGCATGCCGGGCATGCCGCCGCCCTGGGCCATGCGGGACATCATCTTGCGGGCCTCGAAGAACCGCTCGACGAGCGATTTCACGGCGCTGACCTCGACACCGGCGCCCTTGGCGATACGGGCGCGGCGCGAGCCGTTGATGATGTGCGGGTCCTGGCGCTCGGCCGGGGTCATCGACTTGATGACGGCCGCGGTGCGGTCGACGTCGCGCTCGTCGATGTTGTTGATCTGGTCCTTGATCTGCCCCATGCCGGGGAGCATCCCGAGGAGCTTGGAGATGGAGCCCATCTTGCGGACCTGCTCCATCTGGGCCAGGAAGTCGTCGAGCGTGAACTCCTTCGGGCCCTTCGCCAGCTTCGCCGCCATCTTCTCGGCTTCGTCCTGGCTGAACGTCTTCTCGGCCTGCTCGATCAGGGTGAGCATGTCACCCATGTCGAGGATCCGGCCCGCCATGCGGTCCGGGTGGAAGGCGTCGAACTCGTCGAGCTTCTCGCCGTTCGAGGCGAACATGATCTGCTTGCCGGTGACGTGCGCGATGGAGAGCGCGGCACCGCCCCGCGCGTCGCCGTCGAGCTTGGAGAGCACGACGCCGTCGAAGCCCACGCCGTCGCGGAAGGCCTCGGCCGTGTTGACCGCGTCCTGGCCGATCATGGCGTCGACGACGAAGAGGATCTCGTCCGGGCTGACGGCGTCGCGGATGTCCGCGGCCTGCTGCATCAGCTCCTGGTCGATGCCGAGGCGGCCGGCGGTGTCGACGACGACCACGTCGTACTGCTTGGTGCGGGCGTACTCGATCGAGTCCTTGGCGACCTGGACCGGGTCACCGACGCCGTTGCCGGGGGCGGGCGCGTAGACCGCGACTCCGGCCCGCTCCGCGACGACGGAGAGCTGGTTGACGGCGTTGGGCCGCTGGAGGTCGCACGCGACGAGGAGCGGGGCGTGGCCCTGCCCCTTCAGCCACAGGCCGAGCTTTCCGGCGAGGGTGGTCTTACCGGCACCCTGGAGACCGGCGAGCATGATCACGGTGGGCGCGGTCTTGGCGAAGCGCAGCCGCCGGGTCTCGCCGCCGAGGATCGAGACCAGCTCGTCGTTGACGATCTTGAGGACCTGCTGGCCCGGGTTCAGGGCCTTGGAGACCTCTTCGCCGCGGGCGCGCTCCTTGACGTTCGCGATGAAGGAGCGGACCACGGGGAGCGCGACGTCGGCCTCGAGGAGGGCGATACGGATTTCCCGCGCCGCAGCGTCGATGTCCTGCTCGGAGAGGCGGCCTTTGCCCCGCAGGGACTTGAAGGTCGCGCTGAGGCGGTCGGAAAGCGTATCGAACACGGTGGTCGCGATTCCTCGGGTCGGGGGCGTGTGGTCGTCCCCCAGGGTATCGGGCCGCGCCGCCTGCCTGGCCCTGCGGGCGGGAATCCCCGCCCCGTCCCCGGGTTCCGGGGAGGGGCGGGGTGCGGGAAGCCCCCGCGGGGCGGCCGTCCCCGCTACGCCAGGGCCTACGTCAGGGCCGACTCGACCGAGGCGGCCAGCGCGGCGGCGTCCGCCGGATCCAGGGGTTTGCCGTCCACCGTGGTCACGTAGAGCGTGTCCACCGCGTTCGCGCCGAGCGTCGAGACGTGCGCGCTGCGGACCCTGACGGCCGCGGCTTCCAGGGCCCGGCCGATCCGGTGCAGCAGCCCCACGGCGTCGGGGGCGCGGACCTCCAGGACGGTGGCCAGGGAGGAGACCTCCGGCACCACCGCGACCCGGGGCGGCGGCGGGACGACGCCGCGCCGGCGCGGGTACGCCGCCTCGCGGTCCGCCAGCTTCGCCGGGACGTCCAGCGACCCGTCCAGCGCCCGCACCAGGTCCGTACGCAGCCGCGCGGCCTGCGGAAGGGACCCGTACTCGGCGGACACCCGCCAGCGCAGGACCAGTACCTCGCCCATCCGGCCGGGGAGCTCCAGGGAGCGCAGCTCGGCCGCCCGGACCGTCAGGCGGTGCAGTGCGAGCACGCCCGCGACCGCGGGCAGGACCCCCGGCTGGTCGGGGACGGCCACCACCAGCTCCACTCCGACGGCGTCCTCCTCCTGCCGGGCGTGCAGGGCCAGGACCGGCTCCCCGGTCCGCAGCGCCTCCACCGCGAGGCGTTCCTGGTCCGTCGTCGGGATCTCCAGCTCCGTCACCGCCGGAGCCGCTCCCCGCAGGACCGCGGCGACCCGTGCGACCAGGTCCGCCACGAGCGAGCCGCGCCAGGTGCTCCACGCCGCCGGCCCGGTGGCCAGCGCGTCCGCCTCCGTCAGGGCGTGCAGCACTTCCAGGGTTCCCGGCGAGCCGACGGCCTCCGCGACCGCCTTCACCGTGGCCGGGTCGTCCAGGTCCCGGCGGGTCGCGGTGTCGATGAGCAGCAGGTGGTGGCGGACGAGCACGCCGAGCACGGCCACGTCCTGGGCGTCGAAGCCCACCCGCGCGGCGACGTCCCGGGCGATGGTCTCGCCCGCCACCGAGTGGTCGCCGGGCCAGCCCTTGCCGATGTCGTGCAGCAGCGCGGCCATCAGGAGGAGGTCGGGGCGGCCCACCCGGCGGGTCAGTTCCGAGGCCCGGACGGCCGTCTCCACGAGGTGGCGGTCGACGGTCCAGGTGTGCACGGGGTTGCGCTGCGGCCGGCACCGCACCCGCTCCCAGTCGGGCAGCAGCTTGGTGATGATCCCCTCGGCCTCCAGCGCCTCCCACACTGCCACGGTGGGCTCCCCCGCGCCCAGCAGCGTGATCAGCTGCTCCCGCGCCTCCGCCGGCCACGGCACCGGCAGCGGCTTCGCCTGGGCGGCGAGCCTGCGCACGGCGTGCAGCGAGACGGGCAGTCCCGCCTGCGCCGCGGCGGCGCCGAAGCGCAGCGGCAGGACCGGGTCCCGGTCGGGCCGCGCGGCCAGGGCCAGTACGGCCTCCCCGTCCGACTCCACGACGCCTTCGGCGAGCGGCGCCCGCTCGGGGGCGGCGCCCCGGGTGCCGAGGAGGCCCCGGAGCCTGGGCCGCGCGGCCCGCGCGCGCAGCACCCGTCCGACCTCGCGCCAGGTGACGTCGCCGGCGTACGAGACCACGCGCGCGGCCTCGTACACCTCCCGGAGCAGTGCGTCGGCGTCGAGCAGTCCGAGCCGGGCCGCGACCGGGGTCTGTTCCTGGAGGGAGAGCCGCTCGGTGGCCCGGCCGGTGACCAGGTGGAGGGCGTCGCGGGCGTCGAGCAGGCGGCGCCGGGCCTCGGCGAGGCCTTCGCGCGGTGCGTCGGCCAGCCAGGACGCGGCGACGGCCCGCAGGGCGGTGACGTCGCGCAGGCCGCCGCGGGCCTCCTTGAGGTCGGGTTCCAGCAGGAAGCGCAGTTCGCCGGCGCGCTCGGCCCGCTCGAGGCACAGGTCGTGCAGCTGCGGGAGCCGTTTGGCGGCGAGGTTGCGCCAGTCGGCCAGGACGGAGGTGCGCAGGCCGGCGAGGAGTCCGGCGTCGCCCGCGACGGGCCGGGCGTCCAGCAGTCCGAGGTGCACCTTGAGGTCCTCGGCGGCGGTCTTGCGGGCCTCGCCCGGGGTGCGGACGGAGTGGTCGAGGGCGAGCCCCAGGTCCCAGACGGGGTACCAGAGCCGGTCGGCCAGGGCGGCCAGGGCACGCGGTTCGGCCTTGCCGTCGTGGAGCAGGACCAGGTCGAGGTCGCTGCGGGGGGAGAGTTCGGCGCGTCCGTAGCCGCCGACGGCGACGAGGGCGGCGCCCCGCACGCCCGTTTCCCCGACGGCGGTGGCGAACTGCGCCCTCAGCCAGTCGTCGGTCAGGGCGGCCAGGGCGGAACGCCGCGAGGGCCCGGACCGCGACTCCTCCTGGAGGAGTCGCAGCCGGGCCGCGGCGTAACCGCTGGGTCCCGAGCCGGCCGTGTTGTCCGTGGTCTCTTCGACGCTCGTCAACCCAGGAGCTCCCGTCGTCTAGAGCGCGTCAGCGCCGCGCTCGCCGGTGCGCACCCGGATGACCGAGTCCACGGGGATGCTCCAGACCTTGCCGTCGCCGATCTTGCCGGTCTGGGCGGCGTCGACCACGATCCGCATGACGTCCTCGGCGTCGCCGTCCTCGACGAGCACCTCGATGCGGATCTTCGGTACGAGGTCCACCGTGTACTCGGCGCCCCGGTAGACCTCGGTGTGGCCGCGCTGGCGGCCGTAGCCGCTGGCCTCGGAGACCGTGAGGCCCTGGACCCCGAAGCGGTGCAGGGCTTCCTTGATCTCGTCCAGCCGGTGCGGCTTCACGATGGCGGTGATGAGCTTCATGCGTCAACCTTCTTGCTCGCGGCGGCAACGGGGGCGGGTGCGGCGGTGCTCCGCGAGGAGGAACCACCGCCGGCTCCGCTGAAGTCGTAGGCGGTCTCGGCGTGTTCGACCTGGTCGATGCCCGAGACCTCGTCGTCCTCGGTTACGCGCATGCCGATCGTCCTGTCGAGGAGGAAGGCGAGCACCGCGGACGCCACGAGAGAGTAGGCCAGGACGGAGAAGACTCCCACGGCCTGCTTGCCGAGCTGCTCCAGGCCGCCGCCGTAGAAGAGGCCGGCCGCGTCGGACTGGACCCCGCCGGTGGCGAAGAAGCCGACGAGCAGGGAGCCGAGGACACCGCCGACGAGGTGGACGCCGACGACGTCGAGCGAGTCGTCGAAGCCGAACTTGTACTTCAGGCCGACGGCCATGGCGCACACGACACCGGCGACGACACCGATGGCGATCGCGCCGAGCGGGGAGCAGGAGCCGCCGGAGGGGGTGATGGCGACGAGGCCCGCGACCGCGCCGGAGGCGGCGCCGAGCGTGGTGAAGGAGCCGTGGCGCAGCTTCTCGTAGCCGAGCCAGGCGAGCATGGCGGCGGCCGTGGCGACCTGGGTGTTGACGAACATGACCGCGCCGACGCCGTCGTCGTTGCCGAGCCAGGATCCGGCGTTGAAGCCGAACCAGCCGAACCACAGCAGGCCGGCGCCGAGCATCACGAGCGGGAGGCTGTGCGGGCGCATCGGGTCCTTCTTGAACCCGACGCGCTTGCCGATCACCAGGATCACGCCGAGGGCGGCGGCGCCCGCGTTGATGTGGACGGCGGTGCCGCCGGCGAAGTCGATGACGCCGAGCTCGAAGAGCCAGCCGCCGGCGCCCCACACCCAGTGGGCGACGGGGAAGTAGACGACGGTGACCCAGAGGGTGACGAACAGCGCCCAGGCGCTGAACTTCACGCGGTCGGCGAGCGCACCGCTGATCAGGGCGGGGGTGATGACCGCGAACATCAGCTGGAAGACGGCGAAGACGTAGACGGGGATGGTGTAGCCGTCCCACAGCTCGGTGATCCCGATGCCGCTGAGGCCGACGTAGTCGGAGGTCCAGCCGATGAGGGAACCGGAGTCGGCGCCGAAGGCGAGGCTGAATCCGAAGAGGACCCAGAGGATCGTGACGATCCCGAGGCTGATGAAGCTCATCATCAGCATGTTGAGGCTGCTCTTGACGCGGACCATGCCTCCGTAGAAGAAGGCGAGTCCCGGGGTCATCAGCATGACCAGGGCGGAGCAGATGAGCATGAACCCGGTGTTCGCGGCAGACAGTGTCGGGGCGTCTGCCGCGAGGGTCGTGATGGCTGATGCCATCGGCGTCTCCTCGTCGTCGGTACGTTCGCGTGCGGGCGACCGTGAAAACCTGGGCGGCGCTGGTTCGTGAATCAGGCCTGAGGGCACCGGCGTGGGGGCTGGCCGGTTAATGGCCCTGAGATTCGCGCAGGCCGGTTTCCAGCGGCGCCGCTGGGTGTTTCGCGGGGATGACGAAGAGGTCCCGCGTGTTACGCGTCCATGAACGAGTGGTTCATGGAGCGGGGTGTGCGGGACCCGGCCGCGGCGGTGACCCGGGGAACCTGGCTGGGGGAGCCTGATCGGGCTTCACGGGGTGACTGCCGCGGCCGGGGGCCTTGGGTGGCGGCCCGAGGGCCGTCAGACGGCCTCTGCGGCTTCGGGGAGCCGGGAGGCGAGGTGGTCGGTGAGCCGTACCACGTCGGCGACGTCGCCGTACTCGCGCGCGGCGGCGTCGACGGTCTTGCGCAGCCGGGTGTTCACCCGTTCGGACCGCACCTTTCCCGCCACGTCGAGGGCGCGGCCGACCAGGACCGCGGCCTGCTCGGGCTCGCGCTGGAGCAGGTGCACGGTGGCCAGGCCGACGAGGTTGAGGGCGAGCGAGCGCTGGTGCTCCTCGTCCTTCTCGAAGAGCTCGACGGCGCGCCGCATCACGGGCTCGGCGAGGGAGGCGTACATGGGGCTGCGGCCGGCCACGTAGGCCAGATCGCGGTAGGAGTGGGAGTTCTCGCCGTTGAGCTCGGCCTCGGAGAAGAAGCGGATCCAGTCGGGCTCGGACTCGCCGCCGAAGCCGACGTCGGAGAAGGTGTCCTCGGCCATCCGCACGGCCCGCTTGCAGCGGCTGGGCTGGCCCATGTTGGCGTAGGCGCGGGCCTCCATCGCATACAGCATGGCCTGGGTACGGGGGCCCGCGCAGTCGCGGCTGCCGTACTGGGCGAGGTGGATGAGCTCCAGGGCGTCCTCGGGGCGGCCCAGGTGGATCATCTGGCGGCTCATGCTGGAGAGGATGTAGGAGCCCAGGGGCTTGTCGCCGCCCTGTTTGGCGGCGTGCAGCGCGAGGACGAAGTACTTCTGCGCGGTCGGGTGCAGGCCGATGTCGTAACTCATCCAGCCGGCGAGTTCGGCGAGTTCGGCCGCGACCTTGAAGAGCCGCTTCATGACCGGGGCCGGATGGTGTTCCTGGAGCAGGTCGGTGACCTCGTGGAGCTGGCCGACGACGGCCTTGCGGCGCAGTCCGCCGCCGCACTGGGCGTCCCACTGGCGGAACATCACGGTGGTGGCTTCGAGCAGCCCGAGCTCGGGCTCGGAGAGCCGGGGAGGCCGGTGGCCGCCGAGGGCGCCCGCCGGCCCGGCGGCGCGCGGCCCCTGGTCGGCGGCCGGGACCGGGACGAGCCAGCGCTGCATGGGCTCGATGAGGGCCGGGCCTGCGGAGAGGGCCAGCGAGGTCCCGAGGAAGCCGCGGCGGGCCAGCATCAGGTCGCTGCGGGAGAACTCGCCGAGCAGCTCGACGGTCTGCGGGCCGGCCCAGGGCAGGTCGACGCCGGAGACCGAGGGGGTCTGGTGGGCGGAGCGCAGGCCCAGGTGCTCGATGGCGACGACGGAACCGAAGCGCTCGGAGAACAGCTCGGAGAGGATCCGCGGGACGGGTTCGCGGGGCTGCTCGCCGTCGAGCCAGCGGCGGACGCGGGAGGTGTCGGTGCTGATGTGGTGGGCGCCCATCTGGCGGGCCCGGCGGTTGACCTGGCGGGCGAGCTCGCCCTTGGACCACCCGCTGCGGACGAACCACGAGGTCAGCTGCTCGTTGCGGGCGTCGTCGCCCCGCTCCGGCGTCTCCGGCGCATCGGCGGACGACCTGTCGGACTCCGCGCTCGTTCCGCTTGCGTCGTTGCCGCTCACTGGAACGCCCCCATCACTCAGCCATTTTCGACACGAGGCCCGTCTCAAGCCGGCGGAGACCTGTCTTCACAGATCCTTCACACCTTGCCTCCGGCATACCCGCGGACGAGTCTGCCTTCTCGCTTCGTGTACCGAAAGTAATCCTACGATCACCCCTGCCGCGAGGTCGATCCCGGAAACGCCACCATTCGCCACCCCTTCGAATGAACTCCCCACCTGCCAGGCGCGATTCACTTGACACGGAGGCGAAAGCGATCGGATGCACAGAGGTGCGCTCGGGGCGCACGCGGCGAGGAGTGCGCCGGGTGACGTCCGGGACGGACCCGCGCGGCCCGGACAGTCCGGGTTCCGCGCCCGGCCCGCATCGGTGGCGCCGACGTCGTAACCACCGGCACGTCCGACCCGTTGGAGGGGGCATGGGCATGGGCTTCACGATCGGCGGCAGCCGCGGCACCAAGGAGTTCCGTTCCGGCGCTCGGCGCCGGGGCCGGACGCCGGAGTGCACGGCGGTGGCGGAGTACACCGGACTGTGGGGCTGGGACGTGGTCCCCGGGGCCCGGGCGGCGGCTCCCGCCCGGGACTGCTCCTGCGGTCATATGAATTGCAGTGCGCCCGGGGCGCATCCGCTGGCCCTCGCTCCGACGGTGCCGGCCGGTGCCACCCTCGACGAGGTCGCCGAGACCTGGAGCGGGTACCCGGGGGCCGCGGTCCTCCTCCCCGTGGGCCGCTCCTTCGACGTCATCGAGGTGGCCGCGGAGGCCGGGCGCCAGGCGCTGGTCCGGCTGGAGCGGATGGGGCTGCCGCTCGGCCCCGTCACCACGACCCCGGACGGCCGGGCCCAGTTCTTCGTGGCCCCGGGAGCGGCGGCCGAGCTGCCGCAGCTCCTCTACCGGATGGGCTGGGACGACGCCGGGCTCGATCTGCGCGCCCTCGGCCAGGGGGCCTACGTCACCGCACCGCCCTGCGACTTCGCGGGGCTCGGCCCGATGGCCTGGCTCCGTCCGCCGGCGCTGGACTCGGCCGGGGACCCGCCCCAGGCCCGGCTGCTGCTGGGCACCCTCGCCTATCTCTGCCACCGGCTGCGCAGGGCCTGACCCCCGCGCACGGCAGTGCCCCCGGGTCCGTGGGACCGCGGGGGCACTGGCCTTCGTACGGGCTCGTGAGCCCTGTGGAGCCGGTCCGTCGCCGGCCGGCCGCCGGTCAGTCGCCGATCAGGGCGTCGACGAAGGCCTCCGGCTCGAAGGGGGCCAGGTCGTCCGCGCCCTCGCCGAGGCCGACGAGCTTGACCGGGACGCCCAGCTCGCGCTGGACGGCGATGACGATGCCGCCCTTGGCGGTGCCGTCGAGCTTGGTCAGCACGATGCCGGTGATGTCGACGACCTCCGCGAACACACGGGCCTGGGTGAGGCCGTTCTGCCCGGTGGTGGCGTCCAGGACCAGCAGGATCTCGTCCAGCGGGCCGTGCTTCTCCACGACGCGCTTGACCTTGCCGAGCTCGTCCATCAGACCGGTCTTGGTGTGCAGGCGGCCCGCGGTGTCGATGAGCACCACGTCGGCGCCCTCGGCGATGCCCTCCTTGACGGCGTCGTAGGCGATCGAGGCCGGGTCGCCGCCCTCGGGACCGCGCACGGTGCGCGCGCCGACCCGCTCGCCCCAGGTCTGGAGCTGGTCCGCGGCGGCGGCGCGGAAGGTGTCGGCTGCGCCGAGCACGACGCTGCGCCCGTCGGCGACGAGGACGCGGGCGAGCTTGCCGGTGGTGGTGGTCTTGCCGGTGCCGTTCACGCCGACGACCATCACGACGGCGGGGGTGTCCACGCCGCTCTCGGTCTTCACGGCGCGGTCGAAGTCGGTGCCGAGGAGGGCGACCAGCTCCTCCTTCAGCAGGGTGCGCAGATCGGCGGGGGTGCGGGTGCCGAGCACCTTGACCCGCTCGCGGAGCCGGTCCACCAGTTCCTGGGTCGGCGCGACGCCGACGTCGGCGATGAGGAGGGTCTCCTCGATCTCCTCCCAGGTGTCCTCGTCGAGGTGCTCGCGGGAGAGGAGCGTGAGCAGCCCCTTGCCGAGCGAGTTCTGCGACCGGGCGAGGCGGGCGCGCAGCCGGATCAGGCGGCCCGCGGTGGGCTCGGGCACCTCGATCGCGGGCGCGGCCGGGGCCTCGGCCACCGGGGCTTCGGGCTCCGCGACGGGGGCCTCGGCCTCGGGGAGCACGACCTCCTCGATCGTGCGGCGCGGCTCTTGCGCCGTCGGTGCGGCGTCCTCCCCCACCTGCGGTTCGGCGGGCGGGGCAGTGATGGTCGGCGTGCTCGACGGCGCCGGCGGAGGCAGCTGCTTCTTCTTGCGGCTGCCGACCACGAGCCCGCTGATGGCGCCGACCGCGACCAGGGCGATGACTACAGCAAGGATGAGGATGTCCATAACGCACCCAGTATCGGCCACGCGCGCCCCGGAGCGGGGACCCTGGAGGTTCACACCAGGACGTAAGCCTCTGTTTGTGCTTTTTGCGGCAAATCTACGATGATGGACGACCCCCGCCGCCCCGCCTCCCCCGGAGTACACCTATGCCTGCCGAGACCGCCGTCGAGTCCCGTGGCCTGGAGCCGGTCCCCGACGGCGAACGCCGCGGCCGGGTCCGCGAGCTGGTGCCGACCTGGGTCGCCGCCAACATCAGCGTGCTGCTGCTGACCATGGGCGCCGGCCTGGTCATCTTCAACGGGCTGAACATCTGGCAGGTGCTGCTCGTCGCGATCGCCGCTCCCGTGCTCTCCTACGGGATCGTCGGACTCATATCCATCGCGGGCAAGCGCGGCGGCTCCCCCGGCATGGCGCTCTCCCGGGCCGTCTTCGGCCAGCGCGGCAACCTCTTCCCCGGCGCCCTGATCTGGGTCGCCCGCTGGGGCTGGGAGACCATCAACGCGGTCAGCGGCGCGTACGCCGTCCTGACCGTCCTCGACCTGGTCTTCGGCATCGAGAAGAACACCGCCCTGATCGTGGTCACCCTGCTCTTCTTCGTCGGCTGCACCTTCCTGGTCTCCGGACTCGGCATCAACGCGCTGCGCGTCTGCTCGACGTGGTCCACGTACCTCTTCGGCGCCTTCAGCGTGCTCGTCCTCGGCTACCTCGTCGCCGAGACCGACTGGTCCGCCGTGTTCGCCAAGCCCGCCGGTTCCACCGCGATGACGGTCGCGGGCATCGGCACCATCGCGGCCGGCGGCATCAGCTGGGTCCCGTCCGGCCCGGACTTCACCCGCTACCTGCCCCGCACGGCCTCCGCCCGGGGCATGGTCGGCGCGACCATCGGCGGCGCGGCCGTCGTCGTCATCCCGATGGTGCTCATGGGCGCGGTGATGGCCGTCGCCACCCCCGACCTGGCCACCGCGCAGGACCCGGTCTCCTTCATCGGCGAGCTCCTGCCGATCTGGCTCGCGGTCCCGTACCTGCTGATCGCGGTGGTCGGCATGCTGCTCATCAACTCGATGTCCATGTACTCGGCGGGCTTCACCGCGCAGACCCTCGGCATCAAGGTCCCGCGCGCGGCCGCCGTCAGCGTCAACGCCGTCATCAGCCTGGTCTTCGGCTTCCTGCTGATGGTGGTCGCGACGAGCTTCTTCGGCTCGTTCATCTCCTTCCTGACCCTGCTGGCCGTGGCCTTCTCCGCCTGGATCGGCGTCTTCGGCGTGGACATGCTGCGCCGCACCTCCTACGACGGGGCCGCGCTGCTGGACACCACGCGGACCAGCGCCTACTGGTACAGGGGCGGCTTCGCCTGGCAGGCCATGACCGCGTGGGGCACCGCCCTGGTGGTGGGTCTGCTGTTCACGAAGGTGGACTGGTTCAGCGGCCCGCTGGCCGGCACGTGGACCGGCCGCAACGGCCTCGGCTGGGTGGCGGGCATCGCCACCTCGGCGGTCCTGTACGCGGTCCTGCCGCGCAGCGCTCCGACCGCCCCGGCCCCGCCCGGGGCGACGGAGCCCGCCCTCGCGGACGTGCCGCCGGCCGCCGCGACCCTGTCCAACTGACGCCCTGTCAGCTAACGTCCCCCTTCGCCCGCCCACCCACCTCCGGCGAAGGGGGACTCCTCCATGCCCATCACCGTGGCCCGGTTCAATCTCATCGACCCGAACGGCACCCCGGAAACCCTCTCCGCCCGGTACAAGGCCGCGCTGGAGATGGCAACGTACGCGGACGACCGCGGGATCGACACCATCCAGACCGAGGAGCACCACGGCACCGACAACAACTGGCTGCCCTCCCCCTTCGCGTTCGCGGGCGCGGTGTTCGGCGCCACCCGCCGGATCGCGGTCACCGTCTCGGCGATCATCGGCCCGCTGTACGACCCGCTGAAGGTCGCCGAGGACATCGCGGTCCTCGACCTCCTCAGCGGAGGGCGCCTGGTCACGGTGGCCGGCATCGGCTACCGGCCCGAGGAGTACGAGCAGCACGGGGTGGAGTGGGGCCGGCGCGGCCGGCTCCAGGACGAACTGCTCGAGACGCTGCTGAAGGCGTGGACGGGTGAGCCGTTCGAGTTCCGCGGCCGGACGGTGCGCGTCACCCCGCGGCCGTTCACCCAGCCGCATCCGCTGCTCCTGGTGGGCGGCAGCTCCGAGGCGGCGGCGCGCCGGGCGGCGCGCCTGGGGCTGCCGTTCTTCCCGAGCGCGCACCTGCCCGAGCTGAAGGCGTACTACGACGCGAGGCTCGCGGAGTACGGCACGGAGGGCTTCTGCATGATGCCGGCGGCCGAGACCCCACTGCTGCACATCGCCGAGGACCCGGACCGGGCCTGGGCCGAGCACGGCGAGCGCTTCCTGCACGAGGCCGGGACGTACGCGTCCTGGCAGTCCAAGGACATCCGCAGCGCCGTGCGGTCGGGTGCGCGCACGGTCGCGGAGCTCCGCGCGGAGGGCGTGTACCGCATCCTCACGCCGGACGAGGCCGTGGCGTACGCCCGGGGCGCGGGTGAGGCGGGGAACCTGGTGCTGCACCCGCTGTGCGGCGGGATGCCACTGGACGAAGGCTGGCGCAGCCTGCACCTGCTCTGCGAACAGGTACTGCCCCGGCTCAAGGACTGAGCCGGGGCAGTATCGAGGAGAAGGGGCGTTGGCGGGGGTGGTTACCCCATCTCCTCCAGCGCCTTGCCCTTGGTCTCCGGCACCCATTTGAGGATGAAGGGGATCGAGAGCAGGGCGAAGAACGTGTAGATCATGTAGGCACCCGAGAGGTTCCAGTCGGACAGCGACGGGAACGTGACGGTGATGACCCAGTTGGCGATCCACTGGGCCGAGGCGGCCACACCGAGGGCCGCGGCGCGGATACGGCCGGGGAACATCTCGCCCAGCAGCACCCAGACCACCACGCCCCAGGAGAGGGCGAAGAAGAGGACGAAGAGGTTGGCCGCGACCAGGGCGGTGATGCCCTGCGCGTGCGGCAGCGAGATGTCGTCGCCGGTTCCGGTCTTGTACGAGAACGCCCAGGCCGCCGTGCCCAGCGACAGCGCCATGCCCACGGAGCCGATGAGGGCGAGCGGCTTGCGGCCGAGCCGGTCCACGAAGATCATCGCGATGACCGTACCGATGATGTTCACGACCGAGGTCTCGAAGGAGTACAGGAACGAGGAGCTCGCGTCGATGCCGACCGACTGCCACAGCGAGGAGCTGTAGTAGAAGATCACGTTGATGCCGACGAGCTGCTGGAAGACCGAGAGACCGATACCGACCCAGACGATGGGAAGGAAGCCGAAGCGGCCGCCGAGCAGGTCCTTGAAGGTGGACTTCACCTCGGAGCGCATGGAGCGGTCGATCTCGCGGACGCGGGAGTCTGCGTCGATGCCCGAGCCCTCGACCTCGCGCAGGACTTCCTTGGCCTTCTCCGTGCGGCCGGCCGAGACGAGGAAGCGCGGGGACTCCGGGATGGCGAAGGACAGCAGGCCGTAGAGCACGGCCGGGACGACCATCACGCCGAGCATCCACTGCCAGGCTTCGAGCCCGCCGATCTCGCCGCGCTGGTCGCCGTCGGCGAGGTTGAGGATGCCCCAGTTGACCAGCTGCGAGACGGCGATGCCGATGACGATGGCGGCCTGCTGGAACGAGGCCAGCCGGCCGCGGTAGGCGGGCGGCGAGACCTCGGCGATGTAGGCGGGGCCGATGACGGAGGCCATGCCGATGCCGAAGCCGCCGATGATGCGCCACATGGCGAGGTCCCAGAGGGCGAACGGCAGGGCCGAGCCGATGGCGCTCGCGGTGAACAGGACCGAGGCGATCTGCATGCAGCGGATTCGGCCGATCCGGTCGGCGAGGCGGCCCGCTGTGGCGGCGCCGATGGCGCAGCCGATCAGCGCCGCGGCGATCACCTGGGCGAGCACCGCCGAGCCGACGTCGAAGCGGTCGCGGATCGCCTCCACGGCGCCGTTGATGACGGAGCTGTCATAGCCGAAGAGGAAGCCGCCCATGGCCGCGGCCGCGGTGATGAAGATGACGTGGCCGAGGTGGTCGGGGTGGGACGCGCTTCCACCGCCTGACGCGGGTGCGTTCGCTGTGCTGGTCAAGGTGCGCTCCTGGGCCCGGCGGCTACGGCGGGCTGTGTGGGGTTCGTTGTTGCTTGCTCGTGTTCCTCTAGTGGCGCACAGCAAACTGCTTGCCACCACCTGAACGTCAACACGGCACAGCAGAGCCTATGGCTTCACTTTCTGAAGTCAAGAGGGGAGATGAACCCGATTCTTCCTAGGGCAAGCCCAGCGGTCCTGGCGTAGTGCGTTCACTAAGTGAAGTGAGAGGTCAACGAAGCCGCTGGCTGATGACCTTGGAGACCCCGTCGCCCTGCATGGAGACGCCGTACAGGGCGTCGGCGACCTCCATCGTCCGCTTCTGGTGCGTGATCACGATGAGCTGCGAACTCTCCTGCAGCTCCGCCATGATCCGGATCAGCCGCTGCAGGTTCGTGTCGTCGAGCGCGGCCTCCACCTCGTCCATCACGTAGAAGGGACTGGGCCGGGCCTTGAAGATGGAGACCAGCAGTGCCACTGCGGTCAGCGAGCGCTCGCCGCCGGAGAGCAGCGACAGCCGCTTGACCTTCTTGCCCGGGGGGCGGGCCTCCACGTCCACGCCGGTGGTCAGCATGCTGTCGGGGTCGGTGAGCACCAGCCGGCCCTCGCCGCCGGGGAACAGCCGTGAGAACACCCCCTCGAACTCGCGGGCCGTGTCCCGGTAGGCCTCCGTGAAGACCTGCTCGACCCGCACGTCGACCTCCTTCACGACCTGAAGGAGGTCCGCCCGCGTCTTCCTGAGGTCTTCCAGCTGCTCGCTGAGGAACTTGTGCCGCTCCTCGAGGGCGGCGAACTCCTCCAGGGCGAGCGGATTGACCTTGCCGAGCTGCTGGTAGGCGCGCTCGGCCGCCCTGAGCCGCTTCTCCTGCTGAGCCCGTACGAAGGGTCCCCGCCCGGCGCCCACGCCGTCGGTCCGCGCCCCCGGGGCCTCCTCGGCCTCGGGCGGGCCGGGCGGCACCGGCTGATCGGGTCCGTACTCACCGACCAGCTCCCGCGCCCCCATCCCGAACTCCTCCAGCGCGCGGGTCTCCACCTGCTCGATCCGCAACCGCTTCTCGGCGCCGAGCACCTCGCCCCGGTGCACGGAGTCGGTGAGCTTGTCGAGCTCTCCCTTGAGGTCGCGGCCCCGGCCGCGGGCCTCGCCGAGCTCGCGCTCGCGCAGCCCCTTGGCGTACTCGGCCGCCGTGCGCTCCTCGGCCACCCGGGTCAGCGAGACCTCGATGTGCGCGAGCAGCTGCCGGGCGCCGTCGGCGACGGCCGCGGCCACCGCGGCCTCGTACCGCAGCCGTTCCCGGCGGCGTTGGGCGCGAGCGCGGACCTCCCGCTCGGCGCGGGCCCCGCGGTCGAGCGAGTCAGCCCGCCCGGCCAGGCCCTTGACCCGCTCCTCGTGGGTCCTGAGCTGCAGCCGGGCCTCCATCTCGGTTTGCCGCGCGTTCGCCCCGTCCGCCGCGAGCCGGTCCCGCCGGGAGGTGTCCGGCTCCTCCTCCACCGGCATCTCCTGGGCGACGGCCAGCCGTTCGGCGCACTCCTCGACGTCGGCCAGCGCCTGCTCCAGCGCGTCCTGCGCCTTGGCCGCCGCCGCGGCACTGCGCTCGGCCTCGCCCAGCGCCCCCTTCGCCTGGCCTGCGAGCCGGCCGAGCTGCTGGGCGACCCCGGCCCGCGCCCGCTCGGCGGCCCGCCTGCGCTCACCGAGCTCCTCGACGAGCGCCGCGGCCGCTACCCTCCGCCGATCGGCGGCCTCCTTCTGTCCCTGCAACGCGTGGCACTGCCCGTCCAACCGTCCGCGCTCCGCGTCGGCCTCGTCCACGGCCGCCCGCACCTCGATCAGGCTGGGCACGCCGGCGGACCCACCGTGCGCGAGGTGCGCCCCGAGGACGTCGCCCTCGGCGGTCACGGCCACCAGCTCGGGCCGCGCGGCCACCAGCGCCTCGGCCTCGTCGAGTCCCCCGACCACGACGACGTCGCGCAGCACCCACCCGACCGCCCGCACGAGAGCGGCGTCCCCCCGCACCAGCCCGGCGGCGGCGACACCGAGGGGACGGCCGTCCACGCCATCGGGCAGGGGCCCCGCCGGCGGGGCAGCCGACGCCGGGGCGGGGCCCGGCGCGCCCGAGCCCGCCCGGGGCGCGTCGCGCACGTCCGGCCCCGTCAGGAGGTCCCCGACGGCGGGGGCCGGGAGGGCGGGGTCCGGGAGGGCGGGGGACGCGGGGTCCGGGGCGGAGCCACCGCGCGACGGAGCCGCAGGTTCCGTACCCGGGGAGGGGGCCGGACGGGGGACGACCGGACCCGGCCCGGTCCCGCCGGGCGCGGCGACCGCGCCATCCGGTTCGTCCGCCGGGCCGCCGGGGCTCGCGCCCTGACCGGGAACCACGGCCCGGCCGCACGGCGGGGTGATCAGGAAAGAGGCCCTCCCCGCGTCGGCCTCGCGCAGGTGGCGGATCGCGCCGGCCGCCGACGACGCCGACGCGACGGCCACCGCGTCCGCCGCGGCCCCCAGCGCCGCCGCCACCGCGACCTCGTACCCCGGGGTCACCGACAGCCGCTGGGCCGCCGGTCCCAGCAGTCCCTCGAGCCGTGCCTGGAGTCCCGCCTCCAGCAGCGCCGCCGTACCGTCCTTGCGGCGCAGCCCCATCGCCAGGGCGTCCCGTCGCGCCGACACCGCCGCCCGTGAGCGTTCCGCCGTCGCCAGCGCGTCCCGGGCCCCGCCGAGTGCGGCCTCCGCCGCCGCCAGCTCGGCCCGCGCCGCCTCGTACTCCTCGTGGACCGAAGCCGTCCCCGCCGAGGGCCCCGTCCCCGACGCGGCGTCGTCCTCCCCCACGTCCCGCGCCAGCGCCTCGTACTCCTCCCGCGCCGCCACCGCCCGGGCCCGCGCCTCGTCCCGCGCCGCCACCAGCCGGTCGATCTCCGCCTGGGCGGCGCCCGCGCGGGAGCGGGCCGCGCCGAGCCGGCCCGTCAGGCGGGCCAGGCCCTCGCGCCGGTCGGCGATGGCCCGCGCCGCGTCCCGCAGCCGTCGTTCCTCCTCGGCCAGCGACCGCTCCAGCTCGGCCCGGTGGGCGACGGTGTCCTCCAGAGCCCGGGACGCCGCCTCCAGCGCGGCCGTCAGCTCCGCCTCCTGCTCGCGGATCCGCGCCGCTTCGTTCTCCATGTCCTGCGGGTCGCGGCCCCGCCGCTCCTCCTCCGCCGGCGCCGAGGCCGATGTGACCCGCGCGTCGGCGAGGGACGCGGTCCCGCGCACCCGTTCGGCCAGCTGCGACAGCTCGTACCAGGTCTGCTGCGCCCGCTGGAGCCGCGGCGCGAGCTCCCGTACGGCTTCCTCCAGCTCGGATTCCCGCCGGACCGCCGCGGCGAGCTGCGCCTCGGCCGTCTCCTTGCGTTCCTTGAGCGCCGCCTCGTCCGCGACCTCCGCGTCGAGGGCGCCCTTGAGCGTCACGAGGTCGTCGGCGAGCAGCCGCAGCCGCGCGTCGCGCAGGTCTGCCTGGATCACGGCCGCGCGCCGGGCCACCGCCGCCTGCCGGCCGAGCGGCTTGAGCTGGCGGCGCAGCTCGTCACCCAGGTCCTGGACGCGAGCGAGGTTGGCCTGCATCGCGTCGAGTTTGCGCAGCGCCTTCTCTTTGCGTTTGCGGTGCTTCAGCACGCCGGCCGCTTCCTCGATGAAGGCGCGGCGGCCCATCGGATCGGCGTGCAGTACGGAGTCCAGCTGGCCCTGTCCGACGATGACGTGCATCTCGCGGCCGATGCCGGAGTCGGAGAGCAGCTCCTGGATGTCGAGGAGCCGGCAGGTGTCGCCGTTGATCTGGTATTCGCTGCTGCCGCCGCGGAACATGATCCGCGTGAGGGTGACTTCGGCGTAGTCGATGGGGAGGGCGCCGTCGGAGTTGTCGATGGTGAGGGAGACCTCGGCGCGCCCGAGCGGCGGGCGGCCGGTCGTGCCGGCGAAGATGACGTCTTCCATCTTCCCGCCGCGCAGGGACTTGGCTCCTTGTTCACCCATGACCCAGGAGAGCGCGTCCACCACATTGGACTTGCCGGAGCCGTTCGGACCGACGACGCAGGTGATGCCCGGCTCGAAGCGCAGGGTGGTGGCGGAGGCGAAGGACTTGAAGCCACGCAGGGTCAGGGACTTGAGGTGCACGCCGCCGGACTCTACCTTTCACGTTCGGTTTCACCCATGAAGGTGCGGGGCACCTCAGACGTTAAAGGAAGGGGGCCCCTCACCTGGCGCAACGCCGCCCGCGGCCACGCGTGCGCGCGGGAGCGAGTTGGGGGACGCGCGCGCCGGCGGCACACCGGGAGGCCGTGCGGAACATGAAGAAGGGACGCCGAAGCGTCCCTTGCACATCATGCGGGTTGTCGAGCGACGAGGGAGCGGGTCAGGTGAGCGCAGGCTCCGCCTGGGATACGTCGAGGTCGATACCGTCGAGCATCGAGTCTCCGTGCTGTGCGGCGGCCGCGTTCAGTGCGTCGTTCTCGGACGAGATCCGTCCGAGCTCGGACTCGAGGTCCTGGACGCGCTGCTGAAGCCGTCGCATCTCGGCGAGGAGTCGCGGGTCGGAACCGCCGACGTAACCGAGAAGCGCCTTTGCCATGATGGATGGTCCTCCACACTGAGTGACCGACCGATAGCGGTGTGGGTCGTGAGGGAATCGCACCCGCGGATGTCCGGCAGCGATGGTCAGTCGTCACTGCTCGTGTTCTTTGGCCAACTGCCAACACTGCCAAACAGCTCAGGTGCGCGGGGCTTCCAGCGTCTCACCAAAAAGTTTGACGGTCAACACGATCACGCCCTGTATCGGCGGGCAGCCCGGCCCCCGCAAGGGGAGGGGAGATCATCCCCACCTCCGAGCCTCGCACTCTTTGGCCGGGTCGGCAACGCGTCGGCGACGAATGCGCAGATCCGACCGCGTGCCGACCATCCGGAGATCTGTTCAGTGCATGATCAGTCGATCGGTCACCGGATCGCGAATCCGTCGTAGACGCCGCGCGGTGTGCCCCAGATCTCTGTCACCCCGTCCACCCGCCCGGGCGTGTCGGCCCCGTGCAGCCACTCCAGGAGCCGGTGGCAATTCTCACGTTGCCCTTCGGCCACCACCTGTACTCGGCCGTCGTCGAGGTTGAGCGCGAAGCCGGCCAGTCCGCCGATCTCCAGGGCATTGGCCCTGGTGAACCAGCGGAAGCCCACTCCTTGTACACGACCGCGCACCCAGGCGGTCATGCGGACGTCTTCGTTCATGCCCGAACGCTAACCGGGCGAACACTTTCGGGTCACGGCGCCCCCATGCGTCATGGCGTACAGTCGCGCAGCAATGAACTCACCCATTTGGGTGAGTAAAGGTTGATCTTGAGCGACGAACGACGAGAAGGGCAGGCCGCGATGGGACGCCACCGGCTCCACGCCGCACCCCGCAGCGGCTCCAAGCGCCGCACCGTTGTGCGCGGCGGCCTGCTCGGCCTCTCCGTGGCCGTGGTGCTCGGTACGGCGGCCGTCACCACGGGCGTCGTCCCCGTGGGCTCCGCCTTCCCCTATGTAGGGGTCGCGGGCTCGCACTCCGACGCGAGGACGCACGCCGGGGCCCAGGCGTCACCCAGCCCGGGGAGCGCTCTGGAACAGCAGGGCGGTCTCGCCAACCTCTCGGGCCGCGCCTCCGCCGGTACGGGCTCCGCGTCCGGATCGGCCTCCCCCTCCCCTTCGGCGTCTCCTTCCCCTTCCGCCTCGCCGTCCCCGTCGCAGTCCCCGTCGCCGTCGCCGTCGGCCAGCCCTTCGCCGACGCCTTCGGCCGAGCCGCCCAAGGCGCCGAAGGCGCCGAAGGCCAGCCCCGCCCCGGTGACCCCGCCGAAGCCGGCCGCCCCGAAGCCCACCGCGGTCCCGCCCCCCTCCACCGGCCACTCCGCCGAGGAGACCGCCGTCCTCGAGCTGGTGAACCAGGCACGCGCACAGGCCGGCTGCGGCCCGGTACGGGCGAACCCGCCGCTGGCGGCGCTGGCCGGAGCCTTCAGCAAGGACATGGCGGTCCGGGGCTTCTTCGACCACACCGACCCCGACGGCAACACCCCGTGGGACCGGGCCACCAAGGCCGGCATCTCGGGCATGGGCGGCGAGAACATAGCCCGCGGGCAGGGCGACGCGGCAGCCGTCATGAACGCCTGGATGAACAGCCCCGGCCACAAGGCGAACATCCTCAACTGCGAGTTCCGCACGCTGGGCGTCGGCGTCCACGTGGCCTCGGGCGGCCCCTGGTGGACCCAGGACTTCGGCTTCTAGTGCCGCGTCCGCCCCGGCCGCCCCGGAGGCACGGCCATCGATTCGGCCACAGCTGAATCGATGGCAGTGGCCCCGGGCCGAGCCGATCATTCCCCCATGACCTCGGACACCACCGCGACGCCCACCGGCCGCGCACCCGCCCCGCGCCCGCCCCGCACCACCGGCGCACCCGCCCACCTGCCCCCCGGGACGCCCTCCCCCGGCACGCCCGCCGCGGACGCACCCGCCGGCCCCGCGGCCGCGTCGGGCACCTGGAAGCTCGGCGACCTGGAGATCAACCGCATGGGGTTCGGCGCGATGCGCCTCCCCCAGACCGGCGAGGCGCTCATCGCCGACGCCGTTTCGCGCGGGCGCGACCAGGCCGTGGCCGTACTGCGCCGCGCGGTCGAGCTCGGCGTCAACCACATCGACACCGCCGCGTTCTACTTCTCGCCGCTGCGCTCGGCGAACGAACTGATCAACCGGGCCCTGGCCCCGTACCCGCGGGACCTCGTCATCACCACGAAGGTCGGACCCGGCCGCGGCCCTTCGGGCGCCTGGCTGCCCCATGCCACCCCCGGGCTGCTGCGCGGCCAGGTCGAGGAGAACCTGCGCCAGCTCGGCCTCGACCGGCTCGACGTGGTCAACCTGCGCGTCCTCGGGACCGACTCGATCGCCGAGCGGTTCGGTGTGCTCGCCGAACTGCGCGAGGCCGGGCTCATCCGGCACCTGGGCGTCTCCAACGTGACGCCAGGCCAGCTCGCGGAGGCCAGGGCCATCGCGCCGGTGGTGTGCGTACAGAACCCGTACGGCATCGGGGTCCGCGCCGACCAGGACGCGTTCGTCCGCGACTGCGCAGAACAGGGCATCGCGTTCGTCCCGTTCTACTCGATCGCCGGCTCGGCCCGTCAGGTCGGCGTGGCCGACGACGACGCCGCCGAGCTGCCGGAGGTACGTGCCGTCGCGCGGGCGCACGGTGCGAGCGCCGCGCGGATCCGGCTGGCGTGGACCCTGCACCGGGGCCCGCACGTGCTGGCCATCCCGGGCACCGGCGATCTCGGCCACCTCGCCGACAACGTGTCCGCGGCCGCCCTGCGGCTCTCCACCGAGGAGCTGGCCCTGCTCGAAGCGGCCCATCAGAGGCACGGCGCGAACCTGCCGGACGGGGCGGCCACGGCCTGAGACGAGCGGAAGCGGGCCGACGGCCGGGACGGGAAGGGCCCGGGGCCGGGCCCTTCCGGACGCCGAAGGGCGCGGTGGCGCGCCGCGGCCGGCGGCTCCGCCTGGTTCGACGCCGTCGCCGACGTCTTCGCCGAGCTCCCCG
>NZ_JBEXOV010000071.1:0-38994 GCF_040611715.1 Streptomyces sp. NPDC006544
CCTCACGGGCGACATGACGGACGCCAAGGTCAACCAGGCGCTGCGCGCGGGCGGTGCCAAGGCCCCCGACCTGGTCGCCTCCTTCACCACCGACAGCGTCGGCAACTTCTGCAACACGGGCGCCTTCGCCGATCTGAACCCCTTCCTGAAGAAGTCCGGGATCGACAAGACCAAGGTCTTCCCCAAGACCCTGCTGGAGTACACCCAGTTCCGCGGCAACCAGTGCACGCTGCCGCTGCTCAACGACGCGTACGGCCTCGTCTACAACAAGACCGCCTTCGACGCCGCCGGCATCACCGAGGCGCCCAAGACCTGGAGCCAGTTCGAGGCCGTGGCGCAGGCGCTGACGGTGGCCAAGGGCGACTCGTACGAACGGCTCGGCATCATGCCCACCTACCACGGCTACGAGACCGCCCCGCAGCGCCTCGCCGCCCAGTGGAGCCCGACCTACTTCAGCGCCGACGGCAAGTCGAACCTGGCCAAGGACCCCGCCTTCGGCAAGATGCTGGCCGCGCAGAAGGACCTGGTCGCCAAGCTCGGCGGCTACGAGAAGCTGGAGAAGTTCCGCAACACCTTCGGTGACGAGTGGAGCGCGGAACACCCCTTCCACCGGGGCCTGGTGGCCATGCAGATCGACGGCGAGTGGCGGGCGGCGATGGCCAAGGAGGCCGGGGCCACGTTCGAGATCGCGACCGCGCCGCTGCCCGTCCCGGACGACCAGATCGCCGACTACGGCAAGGGCTACCTCGCCGGCACGATCATGGGCATCGCCGCGGGCAGCAAGAAGCAGGACGCCGCCTGGGAGCTGGCGAAGTTCATGACCACCGACACGGACGCGGTCGTGGACTTCGCCAACGACATCCACAACCTGCCCTCCACGCTGGCGGCCCTGGACTCCCCCAGGCTCAAGGTGAGCCCGGAGTTCAAGACGTTCATCGACATCGCCAAGCACCCGAAGTCGAACACCACGCCGGCCCAGGTCGACGGCGGCACGTACCAGCTGACCTTCACGGACTTCGCGTACGCGGTCGAGAAGGGCGACGTCACGGACATCCAGGCCGGTCTCGCCAAGACCGACCAGCAGATCGACACGGACATCGCGAAGGCGAAGTAGCACCCGATGACCGCGAACGGCACCGCCGTCTCCCCGGAACTGCGTTCGAAGCGCCGCAGGTCGGCGCTCCGGACGGCAGCCTTCATGTCGCCCTGGCTGATCGGGTTCAGCGTCTTCTTCGCCTACCCGCTCCTGTCCACCGTCTACTTCTCCTTCACCCAGTACGACGGTTTCCGCCCGCCCGTCTTCAACGGCCTGGAGAACTGGACGTACGTCTTCGCCGACTCGCCGATGTTCTGGCCGGCCATGCGCAACACCCTGTGGCTGGTCGTGGTGATGGTGGCCTGCCGCGTCGCCTTCGGCCTGGGCATCGGCCTGCTCATCACCAAGATCAAGCTGGGTACGGGCGTCTTCCGCACCCTGTTCTACCTGCCCTACCTGGCCCCGCCCGTGGCCGCGACGCTGGCCTTCGTCTTCCTCCTCAACCCCGGCACCGGCCCGGTCAACGTCCTGCTGGACTCGGTCGGGCTGGCCACGCCCGGCTGGTTCACCGACCCCGACTGGTCCAAGCCCGCGCTGACCGCACTGGCGGTGTGGGGGATCGGCGACCTGATGGTCATCTTCATGGCCGCGCTGCTCGACGTACCGCGCGAGCAGTACGAGGCCGCGGAGCTGGACGGGGCCGGGGCGCTCCAGCGGTTCCGGCACATCACCCTGCCGAACATCTCGCCGATCATCCTGTTCGCCGTGGTGACCGGCGTCATCCAGGCCATGCAGTACTACACCCAGCCCTTCGTGGCGGGGAAGGTGGCCTCCGGCGTGATCGGCGGCTCCGGGCAGCAGTTCGACCCCGGATATCCCGAAAAGTCCACGCTGACGCTGCCCCAGGTCATCTACAACGTCGGCTTCCAGCGCTTCGACTACGGCACCGCGTGCGTGGTCGCCCTGGTGCTGTTCGCCCTCTCCATGGCCTTCACCGCGCTGCTGATGCGGCGGCGCGGCGGGCTGATCGAGGCAGGGGACTGAGGATCATGACCCAGACAACCATCAGCCGCACGCAGCGGCCCCGCCGTCCCGCGCCCGCCGGTCCTGCGGATTCCGCGCGGGCGGTGCGCACCGCGCGCCGCCGGGCCGCCCTGCACTGGGTGGCCGTGCACTCCCTCGCCGTCGCGGCGGCGCTCTTCTTCGTCCTGCCGTTCGTCTTCCTCTTCCTGACCTCCGTGATGAGCGACCAGCAGGCCCTGACCCGCGACCTGTGGCCGCACAGCTGGGACTGGGACAACTACGCGACGGTGTGGAACACCCCCGGTTTCCTGACCTGGTGGCGCAACACCCTGCTGTACGCCGGCCTCGGCACCCTCCTGACCGTGGTCTCCTCGGTCCCCGTCGCCTACGCGCTCGCCAAGTTCCGCTTCCGCGGCAGGCGGCTGTCGCTGCTGCTGGTCATCGCCATGATGATGCTGCCGCCCCAGGTCGTCGTCATCCCGATGTACCTCTTCTGGGCGAAGCAGCTGGACCTGTCCGGCACGCTGTGGCCGCTGATCATCCCGATGGCCTTCGGCGACGCCTTCTCCATCTTCCTGCTGCGCCAGTTCCTGCTGACCATCCCCGACGAGTACCTGGACGCGGCCAAGGTCGACGGCTGCGGCGAGCTCCGCACGCTGCTGCGCGTCGTGCTGCCGATGGCGAAGCCGGGGATCGCGGCCGTGGCGCTGTTCCAGTTCTTCTCCGCCTGGAACGACTACTTCGGCCCGCAGATCTACGCGTCCGACAACCCGGCCGCCTGGACCCTCAGTTACGGACTGGAGTCCTTCAAGGGCGCCCACCACACCAACTGGAACCTGACCATGGCGGCCACCGTGCTGGTCATGGCCCCGGTGATCGTCCTCTTCTTCTTCGCCCAGAAGGCGTTCGTCGAGGGCGTCACCCTGACCGGAGTGAAAGGCTAGTGACGATGAAACTCGCAGTAGTGGGCGGCGGTTCGACCTACACCCCCGAGCTGATCGACGGGTTCGCGCGCCTGCGCGACACCCTGCCCGTCAGCGAGCTGGTGCTGATCGACCCGGCCGCCGAGCGCCTGGAGCTGATCGGCGGCCTGGCCCGGCGGATCTTCGCCAAGCAGGGGCACCCGGGCCTGATCACCACCACCTCCGACCTCGACGCGGGGGTGGCCGACGCCGACGCGGTCCTGCTCCAGCTGCGCATCGGAGGCCAGGCGGCCCGTCTGAAGGACGAGACCTGGCCGCTGGAGTGCGGCTGCGTCGGGCAGGAGACCACCGGTGCGGGCGGCCTCGCCAAGGCGCTGCGCACGGTCCCCGTGGTCCTCGACATCGCGGAGCGGGTCCGGCGCAGCAACCCGGACGCCTGGATCATCGACTTCACCAACCCCGTCGGGATCGTCACCCGCGCCCTGCTCCAGGCCGGGCACAAGGCGGTCGGGCTGTGCAACGTGGCCATCGGCTTCCAGCGGCGGTTCGCGGCGATGCTGGACCTGACGCCGGCCGACATCCACCTCGACCACGTGGGCCTCAACCACCTCACCTGGGAGCTGGGCGTCCGCAAGGGCGGCCCGGAGGGCGAGAACCTGCTGCCGCACCTGCTGGCCGCCCACGGCGAGTCCATCGCCGCGGACCTGCGCCTGCCGCGCGCGGTGCTGGACCGTCTCGGTGTGGTCCCCTCCTACTACCTGCGCTACTTCTACGCGCACGACGAGGTGGTCCGGGAGCTCGGGACCAAGCCCTCGCGGGCCGCCGAGGTCGCCGCGATGGAGAAGGAACTGCTCGGTCTGTACGGGGACCCCGCGCTGGACGAGAAGCCGGAACTGCTGGCCAAGCGGGGCGGCGCCTTCTACTCGGAGGCAGCCGTGGACCTGGCCGCCGCCCTGCTCGGCGACGGCGGCAGCGCCGTCCAGGTGGTCAACACGCTGAACAACGGGACCCTGCCGTTCCTGCCGGACGACGCGGTCGTCGAGGTGCAGGCCCGGGTGGACCGCTCCGGACCGACGACGCTGGCCGTGCCCCGCCTGGACCCGCTGTTCGCCGGCCTGGTCTCGCACGTGACGGCGTACGAGGACCTCGCGCTGGACGCGGCCGTGCGCGGCGGCCGCGAGCGGGTGTTCAAGGCACTCCTGGCCCACCCCCTGGTCGGCCAGTTCGACCTCGCCGAAGGGCTGACCGACCGGCTCCTCGCGCACAACAAGGAGCACCTGGCATGGGCGTGAGCCGGCCCGTTCCCCCGCCGCCGGCCGCGGCGGTCCTCGCCGTCGACGCGGGGAACAGCAAGACGGACGTGGCGCTGATCGCCGCGGACGGCACGGTCCTCGGCACCGGGCACGCGGGCGGCTTCCAGCCCCCGCGCGTCGGGGTCGAGGTGGCGGTGGACGTCCTGGGACGGGCCGTGGCCGAGGCGGTCGAGGCCGCCGGGCTGCCCCGGCTCGCGCCCGGAGCCCCGTACGCCGCCCAGGTCGCGGCCTGTCTGGCCAACGCCGACCTGCCGGTCGAGGAGCGCCAGCTCGCGGACGCCATCTCCGCGCGCGGCTGGGGCGCGGCCACCGAGGTGCGCAACGACACCTTCGCCATCCTGCGGGCCGGCCTGGGCGCGGCCGGAGGGCCGCGCGGGGTCGCCGTGGTGTGCGGCGCCGGTATCAACTGCGTGGGCATGCTGCCCGACGGGCGCACGGCCCGGTTCCCGGCGCTCGGCCAGATCTCCGGCGACTGGGGCGGCGGCGGCGGGCTGGCCTTCGAGGCCATGTGGTGGGCGGCGCGGGCCGAGGACGGCCGCGGCGGCCCGACCGCGCTGGTGGGGGCGCTGGCGGGCCACTTCGGGCTCGGCACCATGTACGAGCTGATCGAGGCGGTGCACCTGGGCACGATCGCCGCCGGCCGGGTCCACGAGCTGGTGCCGGTGCTGTTCGCGGTGGCCGCGGCCGGCGACCCGGTGGCCTCCGCGCTCGTGGAACGGCAGGCCGACGAGGTGGTGGCGCTGGCCGCCGTGGCGCTGGAGCGGCTCGGGCTGCTGGCCGAGGAGGTGCCCGTACTGCTGGGCGGCAGCGTGCTGGCCGCCCGCCATCCGCAGCTCAACGGGCGGATCGAGGCGCTGCTGGCCGAGCGGGCCCCCTACGCCCGGGTGTCCGTGGTGACGGCCCCGCCCGTGCTCGGCGCCGGACTGCTCGGCCTGGACGCGCTCGGGGCGTCCCCCGAGGCCTACGGGAAGCTCCGTGCCCATTTCGGGTGAACTCCGTGCCGGGCGGGGCCGGAGGGGAACCATGGCGGGCGCCGGGGCGTATCCACGGTGAAGGGGTGACGGGGACGCCGGCGGGATGGCGTCGCCTTCGCGGTCCGGGGCGCGGCGGAGGGACGGACCGGGGCGGATCGTGACTGATCCAGTACCGGGTGCTGTGGTCGACCGTCACTCAGGCCATACTGCTGCGAAGCACTAAGGACCGAGGGGGAGGTCACGGTGGCCATCACATCACGCGCGCCCGCGCCGGGCGGCGCCGTCGCGGCGCCCTCCGGCCCGTCGGCGCCGCCGCCCGACGGCCTGCCCGGGCGGAGCACCGCCTGGGCCGAGGGCGTGGAGCGGCTGCGCGCGGCCGCCACGACCGAACCGGGCCGGCTGCGGATCATCGGCGCGGTACTGGCCGCGCTGGTCCTGCTGTTCGGTGCGGTGGCCGTCTGGGAGATCTCCGGCCGGGTCGCCGCCGCCGACGACGTGGTGGGCCGCAGCCAGCCGCTGAGCGCCGACGCGGCGAACCTCTACCGCTCCCTCGCGGACGCCGACACCGTCTCCTCCAGCGGCTTCCTCGCGGGCTCCGACGAGCCCCGCGAGGTCCGCCAGAGGTACGAGAAGGACATCGGCAACGCGTCCCGGCTGCTGATCAGCGCCGCCGCGAACACCGGGGCCGACGAGGACTCCCGCAAACAGATCACCCTGCTGAGCGAACAGTTGCCCCGCTACACCGGGCTGATCGAGCAGGCACGGGCCACGAACAAGCAGGGCCTGCCGCTCGGCGGCGCCTACCTCCGCTACGCCAACGAGCAGATGAGCACCCAGCTGCTGCCCGCCGCGCAGCGGCTCTACGAGGCGGAGACCGCGCGGCTCTACACCGACTACGACGAGGCCCGCGCGCTGCCGCTGGCCTCGTTCGGCGCGGGCCTGCTGGCACTCGGCGCCCTGGCGTGGGCGCAGCGGCGCAACTACCTCCGGACCCACCGCGTCCTCAACCACGGGCTCGTCGCCGCGACGGCCGCCTCGTTGGTGGTGCTGCTGTGGCTGGCCGCGGGGCACACGGTCGCCCGGTCGGAACTGAGCGAGGCCCGCACGGACGGGCAGGAGTCCCTCAAGGTGCTCAACGACGCGCGGATCGCCTCGCTCCAGGCGCGGGCCAGCGAGAACCTGACGCTGATCTCGCGGGGCGCCGTACTCGCCGAGGACAAGAAGTCCGACAAGTACGACGTGGACTTCGGCACGGACATGGGGGACCTGGACGCGGGCCTCGCGGTCGCGTCGAAGCTGGCCGACGACGAGGCCGGGCGCGCGCCCGTCGCCCGCGCCTCGGACGGCGTGAAGCGGTGGAAGGAACTGCACGCGGCGGCCCGGCAGACGGACCTGACGGGCGACTACCAGGGAGCCGTCGGCCAGGTCATCGGGGACAAGGAACACAAGGAGTACAGCGGGGCGGCCTTCGACACGGTGGACGCCTCGCTGGAACAGGCCGTGGCCCACGAGCAGAGGGAGTTCACCCGGGCCGCCCGGGACGCCCTCGGCGCGCTCGGCGGTCTGGTGACGGGCGCCGCGGTCCTGGTGGTCCTCGGCGCGGCGGCGGCACTGCTCGGCATCGGGCGCAGGCTTTCGGAGTACAGGTGAGAGCGATGCTGAGACGTGTGACGCGCGAAGAGCCGGGCACCGGCGGCCCCGAGGGCGACGAAGGCCACGAAGTCCGCGGCGTGGCGCGGTTCGCGGGCCGGCTGCGCGGCTGGGGCGGGGTCAGCGCGATGGCCGTCGCCTGCGCGCTGACGGCCGCGGCCGTGCTGCTGCCGCTGGCCCACGCGACCCCGGGCGGTGGCCGTCCGCCGGTGGTCCGGGAACCGGCCACGACGGCCCTCGCGCCCCGGGCCCCGGCCGACACCTGCACGGACCCGGAGGCCAGCCTGCGTCCGGGCGGGCTGGACGGGCCGGCCATCCAGCGCATCCGGAGCGCGGGCCACCTCGTGGCGGGCGTGGACCAGAACAGCTTCAAGTGGGGCTACCGCGATCCTGCGGGCCAGCTCGACGGCTTCGACATCGCCCTGGTCAAGGCCATCGCGAAGGACATCCTGGGTGACTCCGAGAAGGTCATCTACCGGGCGATCCCCACCAGTCAGCGCGTCCCCGCGCTCAAGGACAACACCGTCGACATCGTCGTGCGGACGATGACGATCAACTGCAAGCGGCTGGAGGACGTCGCCTTCTCGACGGCGTACTTCGAGGCCGGGCAGCAGGTGCTGGCCCCCAAGGGCTCGGCGATCACCGGCTACGACGCCTCGTTGAAGGGCCGGAAGGTCTGCACGGCGGCCGGCTCCACGGCGGAGGCGGCGCTCGCGGCCCAGTCGTACGGCTCCGTTCCCGTCAGCGTGCCCAACCAGCTGGACTGCCTGGTCCGGCTGCAGCTGGGCGAGGTGGACGGCATCATCACCGACAACGCCCTCGCGGCCGGCCAGGCCGCCCAGGACCCGTCGATCCAGCTGGTCGGCTCCCCGTTCACCAAGGAGTTCTACGGGGTGGCCATGAACAAGGACGCCGGAGATCTGGTGCGCCGGGTCAACAAGGTGCTGGAGGAGTACCGCGCGGGCGGGGACGCCAGCCCCTGGATGGCCGCCTACAGGACCCACCTGCAGCCCGTGCTGCCGGGCGTGAGCGGCCCGCCCGCGCCCAAGTACCGGGACTGATGCCGGTGGCGGATGCGCAGCCCGACGGCGGGGGACCGGAGACGAAGGCGGAGGCGGGACCGGTGGAAGCGGGATCGGCAGTGATGGACCGGGACGGTGTGGACCGTGCGCTGTCCCGGCTGGACGCGGAGCACGAGGCCGTCGAGACCTCGCTGCTCGCGCTCCAGGACCATGCCGGACGGCGGCTGCTGGAGGGTGCCGGGCTGACCGGGACCACCAAGGAGCGGTGGGCCGCGGCCGACGCGGCCATCACCCGGCTGTGGCGGTACTTCGACGCCTACAGCGGGGCCCTGGCCGCCGCCCGTGAGGTCCGGGAGCGGCGCCGCTGGCCCAGCCGGGAGGACCTGGCCGAGCTGACCGACCGGCTGCGCGGGCCCGGGGTCCTGATCTCCGGGGCCGGGGTGGAGGGCGCCCCGCTGGCGGAGCGCTTCTCGCTCGCCGAGCTCGTGGTGCGGATGAACGAGCTGTACGCGGGCTCGCTGGACGTGGTGGTCGCCGCCGACGCGGTGTGGTCGGCCCTGCCCGCCCGGATCGACCTGCTCTCCGCCGAACTGCACCGCACGCGCTCGCTGGCCCACTCCGTCGGGGTCCGTCCGGGTGAACACCCCTCGGGGGACGACCTGGAGGCCATCACCGCCGAGCTGGCCGAGCTGCGGGAGCGCGTGATCGCGGATCCGCTGGCGTTCTGGGTCCCGGTGACGGGAAGTTCGGCGCCCGGTGGCGGCCGCCCCGACACCGGGCGCTACGACCGGGCCGCGCGCGCGCTGGAGGACGTACGCCGGGAGGTCGAGGCGGTACTGACCGTCCGGCAGGATTCCGAGCAGCGGCTGATCGGTCTTCGGGACGTGCTCTCGCGCGCCGACCGGACCCTGGCCGAGGCCCGCAAGGCGCGCGCCGAGGTGCTGGCGAAGATCGCGGCGTCCGAGGTGCCCGCGGTGAGCGGTCCGCCGACGGCGCTGCAGGAGCAGCTGTCGGCGGCCGCCGAGTACCGGCGCCGGTCCCAGTGGCACCGCCTGTCCCCGTTGCTGGAGTCGCTGGAGGTGCGCGCGGAGGAGGAACTGCTGCGGGCCCGTGAGTCGTTGACGGCGGTGACGGCCCCGCTGGCCGTGCGGGCCGAGCTGCGAGGCCGGCTCGACGCGTACAAGGCGAAGGTCGCCCGGCACGGGATGGCGGAGGATCCGCTGCTGATCGAGCGGTACGACGCGGCCCGGCGGATGCTGTGGAGCGCGCCCTGTGACCTGCGGGCCGCCGAGCAGGCGGTGTGGCGCTACCAGCAGGCGACGGCCGAGTCCCTGGTGCCACAGCAGCGACAACAACCGCAGCCGGCGGACGAGCGACAGCAGGAACCGCGGGAACCGTCGGTTCGGGAGTGGCCCGAGGGGCCGAGGGAGGGGGACGCATGAGTCCGACCGGAACGGCGTGCGTGCGCCCCGGCTGCCCGGGTTCGTACGAGGACATGGGCGGCGGCGAGCTGTACTGCGGCACCTGCGGGCTGGCGCCGGCCGGCTCCGTCGCGGCGGGCGCCGCGGAACTGGTGTCCGCGGCGACGGCGATGACGAGCGCGGCGCGCCACGGGGACTCCCACGGGTCGCAGGGCTCGCACGGATCAGGGCGGTCCGCCTCCTCGTCCTCGCGGGCCTCCCGGTCCTCGCGCTCGTCCTCCTCCCGGCGCTCGGTGTCGGGCCGGCTCTCGCGCGCCGTGTCGGGCGGTACGGCGTCCACGCGGTCGGTGTCGGTGCGCAGCTCGGGCTCGGCCGCCTCGGCTTCGGGCCGCAGCCGGCTCGGGGCAGGGCTGGTCAACGTGCCGGAGGTGCCCCGTCCGGATCCTTCGCAGGCGGTGCTGGAGAATCCGGAGGTGCCGGAGCGCAAGCGGTTCTGTTCGCGCTCCGACTGCGGTGCTCCGGTGGGCCGGGCACGCGGTGACCGGCCGGGACGGACGGAAGGTTTCTGCACCAAGTGCGGGCACCCGTACTCCTTCGTGCCCAAGCTCCGCGGGGGCGATCTCGTCCATGGCCAGTACGAGGTGGCGGGCTGCCTCGCGCACGGCGGCCTCGGCTGGGTCTACCTCGCGGTGGACCGGGCCGTCTCGGACCGCTGGGTGGTGCTCAAGGGTCTGCTGGACACCGGGGACCAGGACGCGATGGCCGCCGCGATCTCGGAGCGGCGCTTCCTCGCGGAGATCGAGCACTCCAACATCGTGCGGATCTACAACTTCGTGGAGCACCTGGACCAGCGGACCGGCTCCCTGGACGGGTACATCGTCATGGAGTACGTGGGCGGCAAATCGCTCAAGGAGATCGCCAACGAGCGGCGCCGGCCGGACGGCCGACGCGATCCGCTGCCGGTCGAGCAGGCCTGCGCGTACGGCATCGAGGCGCTGGAGGCGCTCGGCCACCTGCACAGCAGGAACCTCCTGTACTGCGACTTCAAGGTCGACAACGCCATCCAGCAGGCCGACCAGCTGAAGCTGATCGACATGGGCGCGGTGCGGCGGATGGACGACGAGGAGTCGGCCATCTACGGCACCGTGGGCTACCAGGCGCCGGAGGTCGCGGAGACCGGTCCGTCGGTCGCCTCCGACCTGTACACGGTGGCGCGGACGCTGGCCGTCCTGACCTTCGACTTCCAGGGCTACACGAACATCTTCGTGGACTCGCTGCCGGACCCGCGGCACATCGAGGTGTTCGGGCGGTACGAGTCCTTCTACCGGTTGCTGGTCCGTGCCACCGACCCGGATCCGGGACGGCGGTTCGCCTCCGCGCAGGAGATGGCGGACCAGCTGACCGGGGTGCTGCGGGAGGTCGTCGCGCTCCAGACGGGCCGTCCGAGGCCGCAGGTCTCCACCCTGTTCGGGCCG
This sequence comes from Streptomyces sp. NPDC006544, assembly GCF_040611715.1. Classification (NCBI taxonomy): domain Bacteria; kingdom Bacillati; phylum Actinomycetota; class Actinomycetes; order Kitasatosporales; family Streptomycetaceae; genus Streptomyces; species Streptomyces sp. NPDC006544. The sequence continues at coordinate 10,838 of NZ_JBEXOV010000071.1, forward strand.
GAGCTGCGGGTCCCCGACGACCGGCTGTTCACCGACGAGTCGGGCGCGGAGGCGTCCCGGCTGGGCGGCCGGGCCGTGAAACGGCGGGGATCGCGCCGCGGGCGGGCGGTCGGGGCAGGATCCTCCGCTTCCGCGGGTACCGCTTCCGCCGGTTCCGGTTCCGCCGGTTCCGGCTCCGTGGCGGGGCCCCCGGCGCCCGCGGCCGGCTGGGGGGCCGCTCCGGCTTCCGCCCCGCTGGTCCCGCCGCCGGCGGGCCCGGCCGCCGGGTACGGAGCGACCGGGCTCGCGACCACCGCGACGCACCGGGCCGCCGGGCCGGCCGTACCGTCCCCGCGCCAGGCTCCGGCGGCCGTGCCGCCGCCCCCGGTCGGAGCGGCCGTGCCGCGGCGGCGGGAGCCGTCGACGCTGGACCCGCGCGAGGCCTCGCTGGCCCTGCCCGTGCCGCTGGTCGACGCCGCCGACCCCAACGCCGGCTTCCTGGCGGGCCTGATGGCTTCCGCCCCCGCCGATCTGCTGGCCGCACTGAGCTCGGCGCCCGCCGAATCCGCCGAGCTGCGGCTGCGGGAGCTCCGGGCCCGGCTCGAACTGGGCGCTACCGACGCGTCCCTGGTCTCCGACGCGCTGCTGCGGCTGGAAGAGCGGCATCCGGACGACTGGCGGGTGGTGTGGGCCCGTGGCATCGCCTCGCTGGCCGTCGGGGAGGACGAGACGGCGGCCCTGTCCTTCGACGCCGTCTACGACGCCTTCCCCGGCGAACCGGCGCCGAAGCTGGCCCTGGGCCTGTGCGCGGAAGTGCTGGGGCAGTTGGACAACGCCGCCGACTACTACCGCCTGGTGTGGACCACGGACCCCGGTTTCGTGGGCGCGGCCTTCGGGCTGGCCCGGGTGCAACTGGCCGCCGGAGACCGGAACGGAGCCGTGCGCACGCTGGAATCCGTCCCCGAGGTGTCGATCCACCACACCGCCGCGCGGGTGGCGGCCGTACGGGCACGCCTGCGCGACCGGTCCCCGCACGAAGCGCTGCTGCCGGACCTCGCGGCGGCCGCGGCGCAGGTGGAGGCGCTGGGGAGGTTCGGCCTGGACTCGGTGCGCCACGAACGGCTCAGGGCGGAAGTTCTGGGCTCGGCGCTGGACTGGGTACTGTCGGGTAGCCGGGGTTCCGATCCCGGCCGTACCTCGCTGCTCGGTTGCCAACTGGACGAGCGGGGGCTGCGCTTCGGCTTGGAGCGCTCGTACCGCGTGCTGGCACGGCTGGCGCAGCGGGGCGAGGAGCGGATCGAACTGGTGGAACGGGCAAACCGTTTCCGTCCCCGGACGTGGGTGTGATGGATGTCGATGCATCGGCTGTCGGGCTGCCCCAGCTGCGCGGAACCCCTGGAGGAGGGTGACCGCTTCTGCGGGCTCTGCGGCCACGCCCTCACGCCTCCCGGCCCCACCGGCTCCGCGGCCCCGGCCGCGCCCGGCCCGGCGGCGGCCCAGGCCGCTCCCGCCGGGGCCGCGGTCCCGGCTCCGGCGGCGCCCCCTGCTCCGCGCGCGGAGCGGGCGCCCGACGACGGCCCGGTGTCCCGGCCCTCCGGCGCCACCGCCGACGGCGAGCGGACCGCCCCGGGGTACGCCGTGGATCCCGCGCCCGGCTGGGGCAGCGTGTCCACCGCCGCCCCCACCCTGGTCGCCGGCCACGAAGGCTGGGCCGGGACGACGGCCGCCCCGGATCCCGCCCGCCCGGCCCACCCCGCCGCCGTCGGCACGGACCCGCACGCGCCGTACGGATCCGCCCCCGGGGGCACGGCCTCACCGGGCGCGGAGCCCCACCACCCGGCCGGGGGAACCGAGTCCGTGTACGGACACGCCCAGCCGCCGGGCCCGGCGGCCGGACACGAGCCGCCGCACGCGCACGCCGAACCCCGGGGACCGGGCGCCGCGGACGACCCGTCCCGCCCGGACCCGGAGCCCCGGGGCCCGGTCCCCGCAGGGGAGACCCGCTTCGACACCCCCGCGCCGCAGGACCAGTACCCCGCGGTCGAGGCCCCGTACGGCGGCCCGCCCGAGGGGGTCCCGCACGACGGCGGCCGGTCCGCCGGCTCCGGGAAGACCTGCGTGGCCTGCCGCGAGGGGCGCGTGGACACCGACGGGTACTGCGAGCACTGCGGGCACGCCCAGCCCCGGGAGCGGGACCACTTCGAGGAGGAGCTCGGCAGCGTCGCCGCCGTCAGCGACCGCGGCCTGCGCCACCACCGCAACGAGGACTCCTTCGCCGTGGCCGCCACTGCGCTGCCCGACGGCTCCGCCGCCACCGTGGCCATCGTCTGCGACGGCGTCTCCTCCGCCAGCCGCCCCGACGAGGCGTCCGCCGCGGCCGCGGCCGCGGCCAACGAGGCGCTGCTCGAAGCCCTCCCCCGCGGCGCGCACCCCCAGGAGGCCATGCACGAGGCGATCATGGCCGCCTCGGCCGCCGTGAACGCCCTGGCCCCCGAGGTGCCCGGCGCCCAGAACGCGCCCGCCTGCACCCTGGTCGGCGCCGTCGTCAGCGGCGGCCTGCTGACCATCGGCTGGGTCGGCGACAGCCGCGCGTACTGGGTCCCGGACGACCGCGCCGCGGTCCCACGCCGCCTCACCGAGGACGATTCCTGGGCCGCCCAGATGGTGGCGGCGGGCCTGATGGGCGAGGCCGAGGCCTACGCCGACGTCCGCGCGCACGCCATCACCGGCTGGCTCGGGGCCGACGCGTACGACCTGGAACCGCACACCGCCACCTTCAAGCCCGACCACGACGGCGTGGTCGTGGTCTGCACCGACGGCCTGTGGAACTACGCCGAGTCCGCGCGGGACATCGCCCAGGTGCTGCCCGCCGACGCCGCCGTCAGGCCCCTGCACAGTGCGCAGGTCCTGGTGGGGCACGCACTCGACGGCGGCGGGCACGACAACGTCACCGTGGCCGTCGTCCCCTTCGCCGCACCCGAGGGCGCCGCCCCGGGCCAGGCCTGATCCCAGCCCCGAGGAGTTCCGACCGATGGCGAACTTCGCCAAGCCGAGTGCCCCGCGCTTCAGCGTGGACGTGTACCAGAACGAGTTCCTCCCCGAGGGCGGCCGCGACGTCCACGCCATCGTCACGGTGACCTCCACCGGCGGCCACACCGCCACCCGGACGTCCACGCAGGACGCCGCCGTCGTGATCATGGTCGACTGCTCCGGTTCCATGGAGTACCCGCCCGAGAAGATGCGCGGTGCCCGCGAGGCCACCGCCGCCGCCATCGACACCCTCCGCGACGGCACCGCCTTCGCCGTGATCGCCGGTACGCACGTGGCCAAGGAGGTCTATCCCGGCCAGGGCCTCCTCGCGAGGGCCGACGCGACCACCCGCGCCCAGGCCAAGGAGGCCCTGCGCGGCCTCTCCGCCGGCGGCGGCACCGCGATCGGCACCTGGCTGCGCCTCGCCGACGGACTGCTGCGCCGCTCCACCGCCTCGATCCGGCACGGGATCCTGCTCACCGACGGCCGCAACGAGCACGAGGAGCCGGCCGTGCTCCGTGCCGCCCTCGACGCCTGCGCGGGCCGTTTCACCTGCGACGCCCGGGGCGTGGGGACCGACTGGGAGGTCAAGGAGGTCACCGGCGTCGCGAGCGCGCTGCTCGGCACCGCCGACATCGTGGCCGATCCGGCCCGCCTCAGCGCGGACTTCACTCACATGATGGAGAACGCCATGGGCAAGGAGGTCGCGGACGTCGCGCTGCGCCTGTGGACCCCGGTGGGCGTGGAGATCCGGTACGTCAAGCAGGTCTCGCCCGCCGTCCACGACCTGACCGACCGCCGCACCGAGGCGGGCCCGCGCGCCGGGGACTATCCGACGGGTTCGTGGGGCGACGAGTCCCGCGAGTATCACGTGTGCGTACGGGTCCCGGGCGCGGCCGTCGGGCAGGAGATGCTGGCCGCCCGCGCCACGCTCGTCATGCCGGGGCCACCCGGCGAGGCGCCGGCCGTCCTCGCCCAGGGCCTGGTCCGCGCGGTGTGGACGGACGATCTCGCCGCGTCGACCGCCATCAACGCCCAGGTGGCCCACTACACCGGACAGGCGGAGCTCGCGCAGGCTATCCAGCAGGGGCTGGAAGCCCGCAAACTGGGCGATGTCGGCGGAGCGACGGCCAAGCTCGGCCGCGCCGTGCAACTCGCGAGCAGCTCGGGCAACGCGGACACCGCGAAGCTGCTCGCCAAGGTGGTGGACGTCGTCGATGCGGCGGCAGGTACTGTGCGACTGAAGGCAAAGGTCGCCGATGCGGACGAGATGACCCTTGAAACGCGTTCGACCCAAACCGTGCGAGTGAAAAAAGCCTGACAGCCCGATCCGACGCACGGCGTTGGAAGCCCTGGACGAAGCGAAGAAGAGCCTGCCGCGATGGCGCAGGAAGAAGGAGGAAGCGCCGCGATGCCGACCTGCCCGAACGGGCACCAGTCCGCCTCCGACGACTGGTGCGAGGTCTGCGGTCACCGTATGGCTGCCCCCACGGGCACGCCCGCGGCGCCCTCCTACGGCTACGGCTATCCTCCGACCGGCGAGCCGACCGCCCAGGCCGAGCTCTGCCCGCAGTGCCGCACCCCGCGCGAGGCCATGGCCCCGTTCTGCGAGGAGTGCCGGTACAACTTCCTGACGCGTACGGCGACTTCGTACACCCCGATCGCCCCGGACGCCGGCCAGGTGCCGGGGCAGGGACACGCGCAGGGACACGCGCAGGGCCAGGGCCAGGGCCTCGGTCAGGGCCAGGGCACTCCCGGTCCGCCGCCGCCCCCGCCGCTCCCCGCTCCGAACGCGCCGTCGGCCCCGCCCGCGTACTCCCAGGACCACTTCGAGTACCAGGGCTCGCGCCCTTCGCGGGTCAACAGGTCGGCCGAGCCGCTGCAGCGCGAGGACGACTGGATGCTGCCGCCCCCGGCGCACCAGGAGTACCAGCAGCCCCAGTACCAGCAGCAGCCTCCGCCTCCCCCGCAGCAGCAGTACCAGCAGCAGTCGCAGCCGGGGCAGTACGAGCCGCAGCAGCAGCAGCAGTCGCCCTCGTCCCACCAGCCCTTCCCGCCCCAGCAGCAGGGCGGCGGCTCGTGGACCGCGACCATCGGCCCGGACCGCTCGTACTTCATGGCGATGATGCAGCGCAGCGGCCCGGAGGCGGCCGGGCTCAACCTGCCCGCGTACTCCCCCGAGCAGCACCTCCCGCTCGCCGGCGGCCAGATCACCATCGGCCGGCGCCGCGCCTCCACGGGCGAGTCCCCCGACGTCGACCTGTCGGTGCCCCCGGAGGACCCGGGCGTCTCGCACCAGCACGCGGTGCTCGTCCAGCAGCCCGACGGCAGCTGGGCCGTGGTGGACCAGAACTCCACGAACGGCACCACCATCAACGGCGGCGAGGATGCGATCCAGCCCTACGTGCCGGTCCCCCTCGGTGACGGTGACCGCGTCCACGTCGGCGCCTGGACCACGATCACCATCCGCCGGGGCTGACCCGCTAGCCGGCCGGGTCAGCCCGGCCGGCCGGCTCCCCCAGGGGCCACACGTAGGGTCCCTGGGGATCGTCGAGCCACGACCACTGCCCCTCGGAGCTGACGGTCACCCCGAAGCGTTCGCGCGCGGGCCGGCCCTCGCGCCGCCACAGGTCCAGCGCCTCCCTCGGGTGCAGCGCGCCCGACGTCAGCACCAGCATGAACTGGAAGCGCTCGTTCTCCACCAGCTCGTAGGGAAGCCCCTGCGGCGTCCCGTACGTGCCCGGCGGCGCCGCCCTGGCCCCGCGCAGCGGGACGAAGTACGCCGAGGTGTGCAGGAAGCGTCCCTCCGCGAGTTCCGCGTCCCGCACCGTCAGCGCGATCAGCCCGGTGGACAGCGGAGCCAGGATCCGCGCCCCCGGCCGGCACTGCCCGAGCCAGGCGTGCGGGATCAGCGGGAGCGTGCACGTCACCAGGATCCGGTCGAAGGGAGCGCGGGAGGGGCAGCCGCGCGCCCCGTCCCCGGTGACGACGGCCGGCCGGTAGCCGAGCTGGGCCAGGTGCGAGCGCGCCGACTCGGTGATCTCCTCGTCCAGGTCCACGGTGGTGACGAGGTCCTCGCCGAGCCGGTGGCAGAGCAGGGCCGCGTTGTAGCCGGTGCCCGCGCCGATCTCCAGCACGTGGTCCCCGTCGCGCACCTCCAACGCCTCCAGCATCTTCGCCATCAGCGAGGGCTGGCTGCTGGAGGAGACCAGCTCGCCGTCACGGAGCCGGGTGGCGAGCGGGGCGTCCGTGTACACCCCGCGCAGCCAGCGCGCCCGCTGCCCGGGGTCGGGATCGTCGGCCCAGAGCCGTTCGTGGCCCGCGCCGCGGCCGGTGAAGTAGCAGGGGACGAACACGTGCCGGGGCACGGCGGCGAAGGCCGCACGCCAGGCCGGGTCGTCCAGCGCCCCGGCGGCGGCGAGCTCCCGTACCTGCGCGGCGTGCGCGACCTCCCGCACGTCGCGCACCTCGGCGTGTGCGCCCATGCATCCACTGTCCTGCGGACCGGGCCCCCGGGCTACTCCGGGACGCTCCGGGCGGCCGCCCCGTGCCTGCGCGCGGGCCCGGCGGGAGGTCCTAGGACCGGGGTCCTCCGTCCGGGCGTCTGAGACGATGGTCGGGTGAACGAGATTCCGCGAGGCACGGTCCAGGAGCAGACCTTCTACGAGATGGTGGGCGGCGAGGACACCTTCCGCCGTCTGGTGCACCGCTTCTACCAGGGCGTCGCGGAGGACCCGCTGCTCCGCCCGATGTACCCGGAAGGGGACCTCGGACCGGCCGAAGAGCGGTTCGCGCTGTTCCTGATGCAGTACTGGGGCGGCCCGAACACCTACAGCGAGAACCGCGGCCACCCGCGGCTGCGGATGCGGCACGCGCCGTTCCAGGTGGACGCGGCCGCGCACGACGCGTGGCTGCGGCACATGCGGGTCGCGGTGGACGAGCTCGCCCTCGCGCCGGAGCACGAGGCGCAGCTGTGGCGGTACCTGACGTACGCCGCCGCATCGATGATCAACACGGCCGGATAGCGCGTACGGCGTCCCGCGCGGGTCCCGTACGGGGTCACGCGCGGGCTCCCGTACGAAGTCCCCCAGGGGCCGCGGGGCCCGCCGCGCCCCCCGGAGGCCGCGGCCCGGACGGGGCGCAGCTAGACGGGACGGACCAGCAGGGCGCCGAGGCCGCCGGGGCGGCGCGTGGCGATCGATCCGTACGGGGTGCGCAGCCGCAGCCAGCCCCCGGCGGCGAGCAGCGCCACCTGATCGGCGTCGCGGGGCGGGGTGGGCGCGGCGGGCACGGTGGACCGTACCTGCCGCAGGAAGCCCAGGGACTGCGCGGCGTGGACGGCGCGCAGCGGAAGGCCGGTGTCCCCCAGCGTGCGGGACCAGATCTCGCGGCCGATGCGGTCGCGCTCGGAGCGGGTCCGGTGCTGCGGGGGCAGGGCCTCGTCGCGGGCCCGGAACTCGGCGACGGAGGCCGCCAGTGCCGCCCGCATCGCCTCGGGGCCGGGCAGCCCGGCCACCGCGGTCCAGCCGCCGCGGGGCGGGAGCACCCCGGCCCAGGGCGGTCCGGTGACGGCCGCGGGCACGACGGCGCCCGCCCGGTCGCCCTCGTCGACGGACTCCAGGAGTTCGCCGGCCGAGACGGTGAGGTCCAGCGGCACGGAGGCCGCTCCGGCGAGCCGGACGGTGCGGATGGCCAGCACGTCGAAGGACGGGGGCCGTCCGAAGACGGCGAGCGCGCCGCCGCCGGCCCGCGCTTGCAGGCGGACGGCGGCGGCGCGGTCGTAGTGCACCAGCCGGCCCAGGAAGGCGGCGAGGTCCGCCGCCTCCCCGGAGTCGGCGAAGTGCAACTGCTCGTTCATGCCGCGATGCCCCTGGCACCGGCGTTGGCGCCGGACTTCGGCTCGTCCAGGTACTCCTGGAGGAAGAGCTTCTCCTCGGCGGTGATGCGGCGGGGCCGCCCCTCGGCGAGGTTGTACGGCACGACCACGGTCTCGGCGCGCACGTAGACCGTCTCGGGCGCGTCCTGCGTCGCCTCGTCCTTGACCTCGTAGCGGATGGTCAGGGAGGCGGCGCCTATCCGGGTCACCCAGGATTCGATGAGGACCGGCTCGTGGCGGTGTACGAGGGGCAGCTTGTAGTCGATCTCGTGGCGGGCCACGACGGAACCGCCCGTGAAGGACTCACTGCCCTCCCCCGGCGCGAGGCGGAACATGAAGTCGATCCGCGCCTCCTCCAGATAGCGGAGGAAGACGACGTTGTTGACGTGCCCGAAGGCATCCATGTCCGCCCAGCGGAGGGGGCATCGGTAGTGGTGTCTGGCCATGGTCTGTGACCTCGGCCCTCAGCCTCGGGTGAGCTTCTTGTAGGTGGCGCGGTGCGGACGGGTCGCGTCCGCGCCGAGCCGCTCGACCTTGTTCTTCTCGTACGACTCGAAGTTGCCCTCGAACCAGTACCACTTGGACTCGCCCTCGTACGCCAGGATGTGCGTGGCGACCCGGTCCAGGAACCAGCGGTCGTGGGAGATGACCACGGCCGCGCCCGGGAACTCCAGCAGCGCGTTCTCGAGCGAGGACAGGGTCTCGACGTCGAGGTCGTTGGTGGGCTCGTCGAGGAGCAGCAGGTTGCCGCCCTCCTTGAGCGTCAGGGCCAGGTTCAGGCGGTTGCGCTCACCGCCGGAGAGGATGCCGGCCGCCTTCTGCTGGTCCGGACCCTTGAAGCCGAAGGCGCTGACGTACGCGCGGGACGGCATCTCGACCTGGCCGACGTTGATGTAGTCCAGCTCGTCCGACACGACCGCCCAGAGGGACTTCTTGGGGTCGATGTTGGCGCGGCTCTGGTCGACGTACGAGATCTTGACGGTCTCGCCGACCTTGACGGAGCCGGAGTCCGGCTCCTCCAGGCCCAGGAGCATCTTGAAGAGCGTGGTCTTGCCGGCGCCGTTCGGGCCGATGATTCCGACGATGCCGTTGCGCGGCAGCGTGAAGGACAGGTCGTCGACCAGGACCTTGTCGCCGAACGCCTTGTTGAGGTTGTTGACCTCGACCACGATCGAGCCCAGACGCGGGCCCGGCGGGATCTGGATCTCCTCGAAGTCCAGCTTCCGCATCTTGTCCGCCTCGGCGGCCATCTCCTCGTAGCGGGCGAGACGTGCCTTGGACTTGGTCTGGCGGCCCTTCGCGTTGGAGCGGACCCACTCCAGTTCTTCCTTGAGGCGCTTCTGGCGCTTCTCGTCCTTGCGGCCCTCGACCTTGAGGCGGGTGGCCTTCTTCTCCAGGTAGGTGGAGTAGTTGCCCTCGTACGGGTGAGCGCGGCCGCGGTCGAGCTCGAGGATCCACTCGGCGACGTTGTTCAGGAAGTACCGGTCGTGGGTGACGGCCACGACGGCGCCCGGGTACTGCGAGAGGTGCTGCTCCAGCCAGTTCACCGACTCGGCGTCGAGGTGGTTGGTGGGCTCGTCGAGGAGGAGCAGGTCCGGGGCCTCGATCAGCAGCTTGCAGAGCGCGACGCGGCGCTTCTCGCCACCGGAGAGGTTGGTGACGGGCCAGTCGCCGGGCGGGCAGCCCAGGGCGTCCATGGCCTGCTCGAGCTGGGCGTCGAGGTCCCAGGCGTTGGCGTGGTCCAGGACTTCCTGGAGCTTGCCCATCTCGTCCATGAGCGCGTCGGTGTAGTCGGTCGCCATTTCCTCGGCGACCTCGTTGAAGCGCTTCAGCTTGCCCATGATCTCGGCGGCGCCGTCCTGGACGTTCTCCAGGACCGTCTTCGACTCGTCGAGCTTGGGCTCCTGCATCAGGATGCCGACGGTGAAGCCGGGCGAGAGGTACGCCTCGCCGTTGGACGGCTGCTCCAGCCCCGCCATGATCTTGAGGACGGTGGACTTACCGGCGCCGTTCGGGCCGACCACACCGATCTTCGCGCCGGGCAGGAAGTTCAGGGTGACGTCATCAAGAATCACCTTGTCGCCGTGCGCCTTGCGCGTCTTGCGCATGGTGTAGATGAACTCAGCCAAGAGAAACCGTCCGGCAGATCGATGGGTGGGCAGATACACCCCATCTTGCCTGACGTCCATAGCTGCGGGCGAATGGGTAGGTCAGACGCCGTGAGCTGGGGCGCGGGCGGTGGGCGCGTCTCAGCCCCTGGGCACCTTCCGGTCGTCACCGGGGGTGACCGGTGGCCGTTCGCAGGCCCCTTGGCGGCCCGCGGACGGCCCCGGACCCCTCCCGCCCCCCCTGCAGGCTGGCGGGCGCGGGCTGCGGAACCAGGTGCCGGAAGCGAGCCCCCTCCCGGCACCTGGTTCCGCGGAGGTCCGGACGGCCGCCGTCGCGAGCCGTCGCGGCGCCCCGCCCGCGGCACGACGTGCGACGAGGCGTCACGCGGGGGCGGGGCATGCCGAAGGGGCGCCGGGCCGGCGGCCGCGGGCCCCTTCGGTGGTCCTGAGCGGTGGCCGTCAGGCCCCGGTGCCCGCGCGGCGCATGCGCGAGGCGAGCACCAGGCCGGCGCCCGCGACGAGCGCGAAACCCGCGCCGCCCGCGGCCAGCCCGGTGGCGGAACCGGCGCCGGTGGAGGCCAGGGCGTGGCCCGCGCCGTTCACGGTGACGTTGCCGTTGCCGTTGCCGGAGGGGGTGGTGCCGGACCCGGTGACGACGGCGGGCTGGACGGTCGTGCCGGTGCCAGTGCCAGTGCCAGTGCCAGTGCCGGTGCCAGTGCCGGTGCCGGACCCGGTGCCGCCCTCGGCGGGCTTGCCGGCTTCCTCGGCGGCCTTGTCCTTCGCGCGGGCCTCGTGCTGGCCCGTCTTGAGGAACGCGTTGACGGCCTCGGGAGTGCCGTCCAGCAGGGCGGCGTACCCGGCCTTCAGCAGCTCGGGGCTCGCGTTGTCGATGATCTGGGCGATCCGGATGCGGTTGTCCTGGTGGCGCAGCTGGTACTGGGTCACCTCGAGGAAGTGGCGCATCTCGGCGTCGCTCGCACCGCCGCTCAGCAGCTTGTCGGCCGCCGTGCCGGTGCCCCAGCCCTTCTCGCCCTCGGCGATCCGGGCCAGCCAGACGCGGTCGTCGGAGGCGCGGGCCACGTACTGGCCGTGCTCCACGAAGGCGCGGAGCTCCGCGGGAGTGCCGTTGAGGGCCTTCTCGCCCCGCTCGCGCACGAGGCGGCCCGCGTCCGGGTTCGAGATGATCCGGACGATCTCCACCCGGTCGTCCGAGGCACGGGCCACGTGCTGCCCGGTTTCCAGGAACGCGTGGACATCGGCGTCCGTGCCCCTGAGGGCCTTCTTGCCCTCCTCGCGCACGGCCCGGCCCGACTTCGGGTCGCCGATCATCCGCGAGAGCGCGATCCTCTCGTCGGTGGCGCGGGCGTCGAACTGGCCGGTCTCGAGGAACTTGCGCATCGCCTCGGGCCCGCCGTCGAGGGCCTTGCCGCCCTCCTCGCGGACCACGGAGCCCTCCTTGGCGGCGAGCATGATCCGCAGGATCGCGATGCGGTCCTCGTCTATCTGCTCGTCCTTGCCGCCGGGCTTCTCGGTCTGCTGCTCGGTCCGCGTCTCGGCCTTCGCCTCGGCGGGCCTTTCCGCAGGGGTCCCCGCGGCCTCGCCGGACGGCTTGGCAGCCGCGGGGGCGGTCGCCTTCTCGGGGGCGGTCGCCTTCCCCGGGGCGGTCACCTTCTCCGGGGCGGTCGCCTTCTCCGGGGCGGTCGATGCGGCCTTCTCAGCCGGCTTGCCCTCGGGCGCCCCGGCCGGAGCCTGGTCGGGAGCGGTCGGCGAGGACGGGGTGCCCGACCCCGAGGCGGTGTCGTCCGCGAAAGCCGGAGAGGCGAGCAGGACGGCCGGAGCAATGGCGGCAGCGGTGACCACCGCGGCGATCCGGGACAACTTCACAGACAGCACCCTCTTGAGTTACACACCTTGATGATCCTTTTTCCTGATCACCATAGGCGGTTTCGATCACCCCGCTCCACCACTTTGATACGGAATTGCCTGGTCCGCACGGGTGTCAGCGCGTGGTGTCAGCCCGTGGTGTCAGCGCGGGCGGTACACCTTCAGGGCGTCCGGGAGCTCGTCCAGTACGAGGGCGTTCGGTGCCTGCGCGTATTCGCCGTCGTAGGCGAGCGGGGTGCCGGCCGGGATGTCCCCGACGCGCAGGCTCCGCAGGCAGGTGGCGACGTGGACCGGGGAGCGGGACAGCGGGCCCGCGAAGGCCGCGGCGAGCATGCGGGGACCCGGGCGGCCGCCGCCGAAGACGAGCCGGAGGTCGAGCAGACCCTCGCCCAGGCTCTCGCGGTAGCGGGGCGCCGGGCCGGTGCCCCGGTAGGTGCCGTTGCCGGCGAAGAGCAGCCACACGCTCCGCGGCCGTCCGGCCAGCCGGAGCCGTACGGGGCGCTCGGCGCGCAGCACCCGCCAGGCCGCCAGCAGTGCGGCGGGCCCGCCGCCGATCCGGGGCGCCCACCGCAGTCGGTGCCGCAGGAGCTCCGGGTAGGCCCCGATGCTGAAGTTGTTCAGGAAGTACCCGGCTCTCGGGTCCTCGGGATCCGGGCCCGGGGTGAAGCGGCCGACCCCGATGTGGACGGCCTGTCCCGCCGCCACGGCCCGGCAGGTGTCCTCGGTCCCCATGAGTCCGAGGTCCAGAGCGAAGTGGTTGAGCGTGCCCCCGGGGAACACCGCCAGCGGGACCCCGGCGCGCAGCGCGGCGGTCGCGGCGGCGTTGATCGTGCCGTCGCCGCCGCACACGCCGAGCACGGCGGACCGCTCGGCCGCCGAGGCGAGCTCCGCGGCGAGCTCCGAGCCCTCGCAGGTGACGACCTCCGCCTTGGGCAGCCGCTCGCGCAGGAGGTCGAGCCCTGCCGCGGCGGCCGTGCCCGAGCCGGTGTTGACCACCACCGTGAGCCCGGCCCCGTCGGGCAGCGCGGGAACCCCGACTGCCGTGCGCTCGTCACCCGGGACGATCCGGGCCGCCTCGGCGTCCCGCGTGAGCCGTCGGACCAGGAACCCGGCCGCCACCCCGAGCGCCGCGCCCGTGACGACGTCGGAGGGGTAGTGGACCCCGGTGTACACGCGGGAGAAGGCGACGGAGGCGGCGACCGGGACCAGCAGCGCGCCCAGGGCCGGGGACTGAAGCGCCGTCCCGGCGGCGAAGGCGAACGCGGACGCGGAGTGCCCGGAGGGGAAGGAGGTGGTCCGGGGCTGGCTGGCGAGCTGCCGCACCGCGGGCACCCCGTCCAGCAAGGGCCGCGGCCGTCGTACGGACCATTTGCCGATGGTGTTGATCGTCGCGGAGGCCAGCGCCAGCGAAGCGACCCCGCGCCCGGCCGCCTTGCGGGCCCCGGCCGAGCCGAAGGCGGCGATCGCCAGGGCCGTCCCGCCCCACAGCACGCCGTGGTTCGCCGCCCGTCCGAGCCGCGGCAGGACCATGTCCGCCCCGGGCCAGTGGCGCCGGGCCACCACGTCGAACAACTGCCGGTCCCAGCGCGCGACCGCCCCGCGCAGGGTCAGTTTTTGATCAGCCATTTTCTGCACCTACCCGCGGCCCGGCATCCGAATCGGTCCCAGCGCGCACCCGGCCGCGGCCACCGCCACCCGGCCGGTCCGGGCCCGGACCGCGCTGCTCCCCCCGGCCCGGTCAGGGAGCCGGACCACGCCGCTGCGCCGGGGCCCCGTCCGGGATCCGGACGGCGCCGCTACTCCCGGCCCGGCTCGCCCTCCGGGCCGGGTCCGTCCTCCAGGGGCCGCTTGCGCAGGAGCAGGACGACCAGGCCGCCCAGCACCACCAGACCCACCGCCAGGGAGGCGATGACCGGGGTGGCCGCCGAGCTGCCGCTGGTGGCCAGTCGCTCCTCAGAGGTGTCCGGCGAGGTCGCGGAGGCGGGCCCGGACAGTGCGCCGAGGGTGTCCACCGCCGTGCCCGGGGACGCCCCCTCGGCCACCTGTACGGCCGCGGGCTGCGGCCACTTCGCCGTCGCCGTGGCCGCGAGGGCCGACGCGCTGGAGCCGGCCACGATCTGGACCTGCGCCGGCACCCCGGTGGTGAAGACCCGCCCCACCGGGACCCGGGTGGACCCGTGGACGGTGACCGAGGCACTGCCGTCCGGCGTCCCCGCCGGCACCTCGAAGAACAGCCTGGTCCCGTTGGCGGCGGTGTCGACCTCGCGGCCCTCCGCGTCCAGGACGCGCACCCCCATGGCGACGGCCGCCGGGTCCGGGGTCACGCTCACGCTGTGCGCACCCGTCCGCACGGTCACCGGTCCGATGCGGCTGCCCGTGGGCCCCGACATCTCGCCGGACTCCAGTCCCAGCGAAGCCGGCGGCTCGGGCAGCCGCCCCGCCTCCCGCTGAAGGTAGCCGGCGAGCTTCTCCGCCTCCGGGTCCGCCGCCTCCACGCGTACGCCCTCGGCCAGCCGCCAGATGGCCACCTGAGTGCCCGCCGCCGCGCTCTCCGCGGTGAGCGCGGCCGCTCCGGCGGCCTTGGCGAGACCGGCCAGATCGTTCAGCTGGGGGTAGGAGTGCTCCAGGATCCAGCGGACCCGGCCCCCTTCGCCGCTTCCGGCGAGCGGGGTGCCGTTCCAGCCGCTCTCCGCGTACCGGGTCTGGGGCTGCGCGTTGCCCGCGAGGCCGACCCCGTACGTCTGGAGCATCCCGCCGCCGTCGACCCGCATCTCGTACAGTCCGGCGGGAATCTGCCGCACGGAGCCGTCGGCCGCGCGCAGGACGGCCTGCCCGTAGGTCTTCAGGCCGTCCAGGACGGCACTGGCGCCCTCCGGCGCCCGGGACGACACCGGCCCGCTGTCGGCGGCGGCGTGCGCGCCCGGCGCCGCGGCCAGCGCGGCGGCGAGCAGCGCCACCGCGATCGGGCGTCGCGCGGAGCCCCGTACGGCCGCTGCGACCGCGAGGCGCGCGGGAGCCCTGCCGGTACCGGTGTCCGGCCCGACGGTGGGAGCCGGGCCGGGGGCCGAACGGTGTTCCGGAGCGCGGTCCGGAACACGCTGAGGAGCACGGTCCGGGCCATGATCCGGAACGGGAGCGTGAGCGACAGCAGGAGCGGAGGGTGCGGGTACGGCAATCGACACAGTCTTCCCCTTCGGGCCGAAGGCCCAGGTGCCCGTGAGTACCGGGGAATCCTAACCGCCTCGAACACTCAGACCACCGCCGCCTTCTGATTGAGCATCAGCGGCACATCCGTCCTGACGACCCGCCGGAAGGCGGCCGTTCCCCGGTTCAGGTCGTGCCCGATGGCGGTCGCGTCGATCTCCGCCGAGATCCGCCGGTTCCCGTCGGCGTCGGGCGGCGCCTCGCGCACCCGCAGCCGCCCGTGGACCACCATCGGTTCACCCACGGAAACGGATCCGGCGAGGTTCACGGCGAGGCTGCGCCGGGCCCACACGGTGTAGAAGCTGGTCGCCCCGTCCGCCCACGACTCCTTCTTCCGGTCGTAGTACCTCGGGGTGACGGCGAAGCGGAACCTGGCCGCGGGGCCGTTCACCGTCTCCTTGTAGTCGATCTGCGTGGCCACGTACCCCACCAGCGTCACCTGGGTGTCGTTCATCCCGGCCGTCCTCCCCGGGGTCCGGACCACGTTCGCCAACGCGCCGCCCGGACCCGCATGTTCCGTACCCGCCCGGGCGATCCGGGCGGGGTAGGACCATGCTGGCAAGGTTCGCCGGAACCCGCCGGGGCCTGTGGATTACTGGCGGGTTGTGGAAAACTTCGCCACCGTCGCGTACTGCTCGCGCACCTCGCGGTAGCGCAGCAGTTCCGCCGCCACCGGCTCCAGCACCCGGGCCCGGCCGCACCCGGCCGCGGCCTCCCGCAGCCGCCGCTCCGCGTCCTGGCCGTACCGCCTGGCCGGACCCCGGGCCCCGATCGAGCAGGCCCACTCCACCAGCGGTCCGCCGATGATGCCCGCCACCATCAGCAGCACGGGCGGCATCAGGCGCGGCTCCAGGACGCCGGCGATCTGCCCGACCAGCCACAGCCCGCCGTAGATCTGGAGCAGGGTCATGGCCGCCTGTGCGAGCACCGCCGCCGGCCACCACGAGGGCCGCGGTGGCCTGGCGCTGGGCACCGCGACCGCCGCGCCGAGGGTCACCGCGATCTCGTCCAGCGCCTCCGGAAGGCCTTCGGCGCCGCGGACCGCCGTCTCCCGTACCGCCTGGGCCCACGGGTCGGGCAGGCCGCGGACGGCCTCGTCGGCCACGGTCCGCACCGCCTGTTCCACGCGCTGGCGGGCCGTCACCTCCTCCTCGACCGGCGGCTCGGAGGCCGTGGAGGAGCGGCCGATCGCCGCCAGCGCGGCGAGGCCGGCCAGCGAGCGCGGGGCGCGCCGGCTCTCGTACCAGCGCCACAGCCGCAGCCACGGCGTCCCGCACGCCTTTCCGGCGTTGCGCCGCCAGGCCCGCTCGGCGGCCAGGCCCGCCGCGTACGCCCCGACGGCCTCGGCGAGGCGGTCCTCGAACTCGGCGCGCGCCGTCTCCCCGATCTCCGGACCGGCGTGGCCGTCGGCCACGTACAGCGGCCGCAGACGTGCGGCAGCCTTGTCGACATCGGCGCAGATCCGCCGGGTCGCGGCGCCCTTCTCCTGGGTGAACTGTGCGAGCAGCTCGCGCAGTTCCCCGACCCCTTCACCCGTAAGGGCGGAAAGCCCGAGGACCGTGGCCCCGGGCTCTCCGTGCTCGCCGAGCGCGATCCCGTCGTCGTCGAGGAGCCGGCGCAGGTCGTCCAGTACGAGATCGGCGGACTCGCCGGGCAGCCGGTCCACCTGGTTCAGCACGACGAAGGTCACCTCGGCGTGCCCGGCCAGCGGCCGCAGGTACCGCTCGTGCAGCACCGCGTCCGCGTACTTCTCCGGGTCCACCACCCATACGACCGCGTCGACCAGCGCGAGTACGCGGTCCACGTGCTCGCGGTGGGCGCCGACGGCCGAGTCCAGGTCGGGCAGGTCGACGAGGACCATGCCGCGCAGCGCCTCGGCCTCAGAGGTCTCCCGGGGCCGGCGGCGCAGTCGTCCGGGGATCTCCAGCCGGTCCAGCAGGCCCGCGGCCCCGTCCGACCAACTGCACGCGATGGGCGCCGCAGTCGTCGGCCTGCGCAGCCCGGTCTCGGAGATCTGCACTCCGGCGAGTGCGTTGAACAGCGTGGACTTGCCGCTTCCGGTGGCGCCTGCGATCGCGACGACGGTGTGCTGCGCGGAGAGCCCGCGCCGCGCCGCCGCCTCGTCCAGGATCCGTCCGGCCTCGGCGAGGGTCTTGCCGTCGAGGATCCGGGTCCGGGACAGCCCGATGAGCTGGCGCAGCGCGTCGAGGCGGACGCGCAGCGCCCGGGCCTCGGGGCTCAGCGGGGGCGCGGGGGCCTTGCCGCCGTCGCTTCCGGCGCCGGAAACCGCCCTGACCAGTGCGTCGTCGCCCTCTTCGTCGCCAGTTCCGGGCCAGTCGTCGTCGGCCACCCTGGGGCGCGAGCGTGCGATGAGCCCGTCGTCCCAGCGGTCGTCGGTCCGGTCGGTCAAGGCATTCACCGCGTCACCTCTCCTTCTGCAGTACGGACAGTGCGGCGATCAGCTCGGCCTGGGGTTCGGGGCTCACCTCGAGGGCCTCGATGGGGGCGAGGCGGCGGTCGCGTTCGGCGCGCAGCACCTGGTCGAGGTGTTCGCCGACCAGTTCCCCGCCCCGGTCGCGCAGCCGTACGGCGGCCTGTACCCCGATCCGCTCGGCGAGCTTCTCCCCCGCCGGACGGGCCCGCTTGCCGCCGAGCAGGGCGGCGACCAGCAGAGCGGCGACCCCGTCGGGATCGGGTGCGGGCTGCTTGTCGAGCCGTGCGACTTCCTCTTCGGCGAGTTCCTCCAGGACCCGCCGCCAGCGCCGTACGGCCACGCCGATACGTTCCGCCGCCTCCCGGTCGGGGGTCGGCAGGACCACGGCGCCGGCGGCGGGTTCGCGCCGCCAGGCGTCGGCGATCCGCTCGTCGGCGGCCGCGACGGCGCACTGGAGCAGGGCGGCGAGGGATTCCGCGAGCGAGTCGAGCAGTTCGTCGGCGCTCGTGTCGAGCGGGTAGCCGCGCCAGCGCGTGAGCGCGTCCCCGGCGAGTACGGCGCCCCGGTCGAGGCGGCTGCGGACCCGCTTGCCCTCCCGCTTGTAGGCGTCCTCGACGGCCGATGTCAGCCGTACGGCGGCAGCGTGCTGGGCGGCGACGGCCGAGGCGAGCTCGGGCATCCGGCGCCCGAGGGAGTCGAGCGCGCCGAGCGCGGTGCGCCCCACGGCGTACTGGCGGGCGGCCGGATCCTGCGCGTGGTGGGCGAGCCAGGCGAAGAGGGGCGCGACGGCACTGGCGGGCAGGAGCCCGCCCCCGCCGGCCGATTCGGGCAGTTCGGGAACCGTGAACCGCGGTACGTCACCGAGCCCGGCCCGCGTGAGCAGGGCCCCGTACTGCCGGGAAACCTCCGCGAGCACCTGGTGCGGGACCCGGTCGAGGACGGTGATCAGGGTGGCGTTGTACTGCTTGGCCGTACGCAGGAGGTGCCAGGGCACGGCGTCGGCATAGCGGGATGCGGTGGTGACCATGACCCAGACGTCAGCGGCGCAGATGAGCTCGGCGGCGAGCGTCCGGTTGTCGACCACGAGCGAGTCGATGTCGGGGGCGTCGAGGATGGCGAGGCCGCGCGGCAGCGTGGCGACGGTCTCGATCCGTACTTCGCGGGTGGCGTGCCCGTGGAGCTTGTCGCCTGGGCGGTGGAGGGTCTTGCGGGTGGCAGTCAGGGCGTCCTCGTCGGTTTGCGGGGACCAGACCCGCATCAGGTCGGGGAGTACCCGCACCCCGGCGAACCAATGATGATCATCCGGATGGCAGACGAGCACAGGGATGCGGGTCGTGGGCCGGAGCACTCCGGCTTCACTCACCTGGCGCCCTACGAGGGAGTTGACGAGGGTGGACTTACCGGCTCCGGTGGACCCGCCGACGACGGCGAGCAGCGGCGCCTCCGGCGCCTTCAGCCGGGGTACGAGGTAGTCGTCGAGCTGCGCGAGCAGCTCGGCTCTGGTCTGGCGGGCGCGGGGGGCGCCGGGCAAGGGCAGCGGCAGACGCACGGACGCGACCCGGTCGCGCAGGGCGGACAGGGCATCGAGCAGCTGAGGCCGAACATCCAAGGTCACCACATGCGAAGAATGCCCAATTTCAGACCATTTTTGAAGCTTATACGTCCCCTGCGCGCCGAGCGCTACCCCAGCGGTACATCTCAGACAGAGCGGACGAGTGGGGCGCAGGCATAACGAGTACACAACACCCAGGGCGCCACGGCGCAAAAGCGATGCGCGAATCGCACCTGCCTGCGATTATCGGGACCGCTTCACCGAACCTCCACATCGTGGCACGCGGGTGAAGCAACCGGGACAAGGCAACCAGAGCCCTATCCTTGACCCGGAACAGAGCGCAGTCCCACTCCCGACCCGGGGCTCCAGGCCACCACGGCCACCTCCCGGCCCCCGTAGCTCAGTGGATAGAGCAGGTGCCTTCTAAGCACTTGGCCGCAGGTTCGAGTCCTGCCGGGGGCACTTCTTCTCCACCACTGCGAGCCCTCCCCAGGGAGGGCTTTCGTGCAGGCCAGGGGCACTTTACCCGGGCGGCAGTAGCGGAGGCGTAAGCGTCTGCGCGCCACCCCGCACGAGCCTCCGCCGCCACCCTCCGCGCGTGCCCGTACCCCCGGCAGCCGCGCGCACCCCCGCCCCCGCCGCCGCCGCCCGTCACGGTGGGCGCACGCGTCAGCCCGCCGAAGGCCGCACGCGGCCGCGCCCGGTGGCCTCCGGCTGCCTCGGCTGCGCACACGCCCGAGAGCAAGCGCCGGGCCCTGGCGGCACGCACGGTCCGTACGCGGCGGCCGTCAGCGCCGCCGTCTCCGAGCGGGGGGGCAGGTGTACCTCCCGCGGGAACCGGCCTTGGCGGCCCTTGGCCGGGCCGTGCGGGCCTGGTCGGCCTTGGCGGCCGGTGTGGCGCATCCTCGCCGGTGGTCCCCGCGAACTCCGGTGCTACTCGAAGGCCTTGACAGCTTGGTAGTAGGTCCACGCGGTGGCCTCGCACGAGGCTTTGCGCGCGCCTGTGTAGTGCGCGCAGACCCGCCGCAGATCCGCGTGGAACATGTCGTCCAGGCGTGGCTTGACGGCCCGGAACCCGCCCGACGCCTTGTAGTTGCGGTATCCGAAGTCGTGCCGGGCGCAGGCCAGGCGGAAGGGGAACCCGAACGGGTTGTCCGGGGAGGTCGTGCAGTAGTCCGTCGACCAGTCGAAGCCGTACGCCGCCCACACCTCCTGGTGCGCGCGTGCCGCGGTCCAGGCCTCGTAACTGCCGCCGCTCACCGCCGTCCAGGAGGTCAGCACCAACGGCCTGTCCACCGGCACCTCCGGCGCCGCGTACGCGGCCGGCGCCAGCGCGAACACCGCGATCGCGGCGGCCGCAACAGCGAAGGCGGACGCACGGACACGGCTTCCGACCCCGGCCTTGACGACCCCGGCGGCGTCAAGGACCGGGCGCGAGACCGGTACCGGAACCGGGATTGAGAGCGGGATGGGGGCCGTGACTGGGACTGGGACTGAGAGCGAGGCTGGGACTGGGAGCGGGGCTGGGGCGCGGTGAAGGGTGGCATCGACGTCGCACTCGGGCGCGGGACGGTGGGGCACGGTCCCCTAACGACGCGCGCCCACCCCGGGTGGCGGGTAGCGGAGACGCATGGCGGTCCCCCGGGCTACCGGGGTGCCACTTCTGGGCGTTGGCCGCGTCCAGCATGCGCACCCGGGCCGCCCGCCGGGCCGACGGTTCCGAGACGCTGCTGCGCGGAGCGGTATCAGACATGCTTCCATCGTCCGCGCGGACCGTCCTCGCCGTCATCACCCTCAAGGCCTCTGTGCGCCACAAGACTTGGGTAGGGGGTCGGCCCGCTCCCGCCCGGTCCCTCCGACCGGACCCTGCTCTGCCCTCACCACAGGGGCCCACGCTGCCGAACGGCCGTCACCCGTCGCCCGCGAGGCCCACTTGGTGGGCGAGGAGGGCGGCCTGGACCCGCCCCGCGCTGCCCGTCTTCTCCAGGATGGAGCCGACGTGCGTCTTGACCGTGCCGACGCCGATGCCGAGCCGCTGCGCGACGTCGAGGTTGGCGAGGCCTTCGCCGAGCAGGGCGAGTACCTCCCGCTCCCGCTCGGTGAGCGCGGCGATCCGCGGGTCGGGGACGGCGGCCGCGGGGGCGCGCAGGTCGGCGCCACCGCCCTGGAGCATCCGGCGGATGACCGCGCCGGTGACTCCGGGCGACAGGACCGCGTCCCCGCCCGCGGCCGACCGTACGGCGCTGATCAGTTCGTCGGGGCCCTCGTCCTTCAGCAGGAACCCCGTGGCCCCGGCCGCCAGCGCCCGCATCACGTTCTCGTCGTCGCCGAAGGTGGTCAGGACGACCACCTGCGGCGCCGGTTCCAGGGCGGTGAGCGGTCCGATCGCGGCGAGTCCGTCGAGGACGGGCATCCGGATGTCGAGAAGGACCACGTCGGGGTGATGACGCCCCGCGAGCTCCACGGCCTGCGCCCCGTCGGCTGCTTCGGCGACCACCTCGATGCCGTCGGCGTGCTTGAGGATCATCCGCACGCCGGCCCTGATCATCTGCTCGTCGTCGGCGAGCAGAACCCGGACGGCGCCTCCGGTCCCGTCCGGCCGCTGCGTCTCATTCATGGGGGCTCCCGGAAGGGGTGGGTGAGGCCGTACGGACGGGTGGGGCAGAAGGCGCCGGACTCACCGCGGCCGGGGCCGAAGCCGGGAGTGAGAGCGACGGTGAGAGTGAGGGTGAGGGCGGCAGGTCTGCGGGCACCATCGGCACCTCGAACGGGGTGATTTCGATCAGAACCTCATCGCGGAAACAGTAGCGGGTGAGCTTCAGCCGGTCCCGGCCGACGGTGTCACGGCTGTACGGGTAGATGCACTCGGTGGCACCCGCCGGCCGCGCCGGCTCACCTCCTGCGGCGGCCGCGCGGGCCTGTCTGTCGTCGTACACCCCGGCGTTCTCGGCCTGCGCGCGGGTCATCCCGAGCTCGGGCGGCCTCGGCGGGGTGTAGCCGGGACCCCGTGCGTTGCCGACCAGTTGGAGGCCGAAGATCAGGGTGGCTCCGATACCGGCCAGGCCGAGCAGGGCCGAGGCCGCCTGGGCGACCGGGATCAGCAGCGGAGCCCTCCGCAGCCGCAGCGCCGCGGCGCCCGCGGAACCCGGCGTACGGGTCTTCGCGCGTTCGGCGTCGGTCTGCGCCGCCGTCGGGGGAACGGCGGGCAGCCGGGCCCGCACGGCGAAGCCCCCGGCGGGATCCGGCCCGGCCTCCAGGTCGCCGCCGAGCAGGGCGACCCGCTCGCGGAGCCCGTTCAGGCCGCGCCCGGTCCCGACTCCGGCGCCCGGCGCGGCGGAGCCGGGGGAACCGGCGGCCCTGCCCGGCCCTGCGGAACCGGCCGGCCTGCCCGACCTGCCCGATCCCGCGGACCCGGCCGCACCGCCCGACCCACCCGCACCGCCCGACCCACCCGACCCGCCGGAAGGCCGAGCCGTGCCGGCCGCCGGCCGCCGCGGGGCGCCGTTGACGACGGCGACCTCGACGCAGTCGTCGGTGTGCGTGATCCGTACCTCCACCGGCGCCCCGGCGGCGTACCGGTGCACATTGGTCAGCGCCTCGCGCACGACCCGGTGCACCGCCCGGCGTACCCGCGCCTCCCGGCCCGCCGTGTCGGGCCCGGTCCATGTGAAGGCCACCGGGACCCCGCCCGCGCGGGACTCCGAGACCAGGGCCTCGATGTCGGCCCGGGTTCCGGTGGCATCGGTCAACGCGTCGGTCCCGGTGTCCCGGGACAGCGGCCCGAGCACCCCGAGTGCCTCGCGCAACTCCCGCATGGCGTCGCGAGTGGCCTGCCGCACCTGGCCGGCGCTCTCGCGCAGTTCGTCGGAGCCTTCACCGCCCTTGCCGCGCAGGGCCATTTCAAGACCGCCGGCATGCAGGGAGATCAGGCTGAGGCGGTGCCCGACCAGGTCGTGCATCTCGGCGGCGATGCGGGACCGCTCGTGGATGCGGGACTCGCTCTCGACGAGCCTTCGGTTCTCCTCGGCGGCCGCCGTCCGCTCGCGCAGGGCGACGAGGAGCCGCCGCTGCTGTCCGGCGGAGGCTCCGACCAGGCCGGGGACGAGGACGGCCACCGAGGCGAGCACCCCTCCGATGGTGAGCCCGTACTGCCAGGAACCGAAGCCTTCCCGGTACACGGACGCCCCCGCCGTGAGCACGGTGAGCGCCCCGGCCCCGAACAGCACCGCGGCCCTGCGCCCGGCCCCGGACAGCTGATGGGACACCGCGTACGCGGTCACGGCCATCAGGATGCCGAGGCAGGACATCACCCCGATCAGGGCGCCCATGCCGAGCAGTGCCACTTCCGGGTGGCGGCGGCGCACCAGGAACAGGGCCAGCGCGACGAGTGTCAGGCCCACCTTGGCGTAGGTCGGCAGGGAGCTGCCGGTCTGGGCGATCAACCCGTACGCCAGCACGACGAGCGCGCCACCGGCGAACGCCTCGGCGGCGGCCCGGAGGAGAGAGCGACCCGTGGCAGACATATCGCCGATTATCCGAGGTCGGCGGGGGCCCGGGCATGAGCCTCGCGAGGGATCCGGTCTCTGCCCGAAGGCAGAGGCGAGACTTTGGTATGAGTCAATGTCACCCTTCCGGCAGAGTTCTCGTTCGTCCTCGGGAGGACGCGGGTTACGGACCCCGCCCCGTTTACTCGTACACATGAACCGCCGTCCTCTCGTCATCGCCGCCGCCACCGTCGGAGTCCTCGCCACCGCCGCCGTCGCCCTGCCCAACCTGCCGACCAATCCTGTGACCAACGCGATCAACGACCGCGTGTTCAAGGAGAAGGGCAAGCGTTACGCGACGGCCGCCGAGGCGCCGACGCGCGGGGAGTCGGCGTGGACGCTGCCCGACTGGGTACCGAGGGACGCGACCGACGTGCGAATAAAGGCGCGTACCAGCGGCGGGGCCCGGCTGATCCGGTTCACCCTCGCTGCGACCCCGCTGGACGGCCCGCAGTGCGCGGCGGGCACGCCGAAGAAGTCTCCGAAGACGGCGCTGGCGGCCAAGTGGTGGCCGGGCGACACCCGGGCCGAGGAACGCCCCGAGTGCCGGGACCACTACCAGTACCAGGTCACGGTGCGCGGAAAGAACGTCTACGCCTGGACGGACGGCACCCCGTCCCCCGGAGCGAACAACACGCAGGGTGGGGCCCAGGTCCAGCCCGCTTCGAGCCGCACCCACTGACCCGGCCTGCCAGGCCCTGCCCTGACCGACCGGCGAGACCTCGCCCCGACCCGACCCGCCCCGACCCCACCGGCGAGCGCTGCCCTGATCAGGCACAGCGCGCGCCACGCCGCGTCGAGATCGGGCTGCCCGTCGGTCGTCCGGCCACTATCGTCGCCGCCATGGACATCCGCCCCGCCCGCACTCCCGCCGAACTGCAAGCCGCCGAGGGCCTCTTCGACGGGCCCACCCGCCCTGAGTGGTCGCAGCGGTTCCTCGCCGCCCCCGGGCACGTGATGCTCATCGCCTACGTGGACGACGTGCCCGCCGGGATGGTCTCGGGCATCGAGATGTGCCACCCCGACAAGGGCACCGAGATGTGCCTGTACGAGCTGTCCGT
The DNA here is from genome assembly GCF_040611715.1 of Streptomyces sp. NPDC006544. Lineage (NCBI taxonomy): Bacteria > Bacillati > Actinomycetota > Actinomycetes > Kitasatosporales > Streptomycetaceae > Streptomyces > Streptomyces sp. NPDC006544. The sequence goes on from NZ_JBEXOV010000071.1 coordinate 35,510, forward strand.
CGACGAGGGCTACCGGCGGCGCGGCATCGGCCGCGCCCTCACCCAAGCACTCGCCGTCGAGGCCCGGGCGCGCGGCTGTTACGGCATGTGGGTGGGCGTCGACACCGACAACGAGGCCGCGCTGGCCACCTACGACGCGGCCGGCGCCGTCGACGAGGGCGTGTTCGCCATGCGCGGCTGGCCCGTCGCGCCGTAGGCCCCGGCCCCTTGCCACCATGCCCCCTGCGGCGGCGTGTCGTGGGGCCAGTCGGCGCACCCTCCGCGCGGGTGGCTCCCGGCTCGCCGAGCATCGGCCGCATGACCGCATTCACCGCGCTGTTCCCGGCCGCCGCCCTGCTGGCGGTGGCCACCGCCCTGCCGCCCCACGCCGTCACCAGCGCAGCCGCAGCCACCACCGACGCCGAGACCTCCGTCGCCCCCTACGTCGTCGTCCTCGAGGAGAGCGGCTCCCGCGCCTCCGCCCTCGCCTCCACCCGCGCCCTCGTCGCCGAGGCCGAAGCGTCCGGCGACCGGATCGGGGCCGTCTGGGAGACCGCCCTGAACGGCTTCGCCGTCCGCACCACCGCCGCCCGCGCCGCCGAACTCGCCGACGACCCCCGGGTGGCCTCCGTGGAGCCCGACGCCACCTTCCGGATCGACGGCGCGCGCACCCGCCGCGCACGGTTCGACCCCGCACGGATCGACCCAGCACGGATCGACGGCGCGCGCACCGGCGGGGAACGCACCCACGGCAGTCGCCGGACCGTGGACGGCACCGGGGTGGTGCCCCTCGTCCAGACGCCCGCGCCCTGGTCCCTGGACCGGCTCGACCAGAGCGCGCTCCCGCTCGACGGTTCGTACGCGTACGCGACCACGGCGGAGGGGGTCACCGCGTACATCGTGGACACCGGGATCAACACCCTGCACCAGGAGTTCGGCGGCCGTGCCCGGACGGGCGCCAACGCGGTCCGTCTGGAGGGCGCCTCGGACTGCAACGGCCACGGCACGCACGTGGCGGGGACCGTCGGCGGGGCCACGTACGGGGTCGCGAAGGGGGTGTCGCTCGTCGCCGTGAAGGTCGCCGACTGCAACGGCGACGCGTCCCTGTCGGCGATCACGAGCGGCGTCGACTGGATGGTGAAGGACTCCCTCAAGTCCCCCGCCACACCGGCCGTGGCGAACATGAGCCTGGGCGGCGGCCGCAGTTACGCCCTGAACCGGGCCGTGACGCGGGCGGTCGCCGCCGGGATCACCTTCACCGTCGCCGCGGGCAACTCCGGCGAGGACGCCTGCACCGGATCGCCGTCCGGCATCCGGCAGGCGCTCACCGTGGGCGCGACCGATACCGGGGACCGCCGGCCGGCCTTCTCCAACCACGGCCCCTGCGTGGACCTCTTCGCCCCGGGCGTCGCCGTCGTCTCGGCCTGGAAGGGCTCCGCGACGGCCCTCGCGCGGGCCTCCGGGACCTCGATGGCGGCCCCGCACGCGGCGGGCGCCGCCGCGCTGGTGCTCGCGGACGGCCTGGCGGCCGGCGGCCCGCGCAAGACCCCCGCGCAGGTGGCCGAAACTCTCCTACGGAGCGCCGTGCCGGACCGGATCACGGGCCTTCCGTCCGGGACCCGCAACCTCCTGCTGCACGTCCCGGCCGCCGGATAGCCCGTACAACCCGTACAACCCGCACCGAGGGCACCCCGCCGACGGCACCTCGAGGGCCCCGGCGGGCGGCCGCCGGGCACCGGGGCAGATCCCGCACCCACCCGGTCCGGCCCCCGGTCCGGCCCCGTCCCGGCCCAGCTCAAGCCCGGCCCCAGACCTGCCCGAGCGGAGCTCTCGGCCCAGCTCAGAGGCGGGGCGGGCACCTGCGGCGACCCCACCCGCCCCACTCACCTCGCCCACCGGCCGGTCGGTATCCCGACCACTCCCGCACCCGGCCTGATGGCACATCAATTTCTGTGCGCTTCGGGCGAAAGCAAGCCATTGACTTCTCATCACCGCGACGCGTCAATGTCGGCCACCGCACCGGCTCGGCCTTCCCCACACAGCGGGTGGGGGGAGGGGTTCGTTTGACGAAGGAGTCGCGACCTAGTGAGTACAACGTTTCGACGAAGAGTTCTGGCCGGGACGGGCGCTCTGTCCCTGGCCCTGACCGGCGCCGTGGTGGGCCTGTCAGGCACCGCGCAGGCCGCGACCAAGACGACGCCCGTCCAGGTGGACTGCGTCGCACCGCCACCCCAGGCCGGCGCCTCGGGCATCCAGAACTACACGGTCACCCTGCCCGACGGGGCCAAGGCCGGCGACGTGGTCCCGATCACCATCGACCCGGGCGCGAGCCCTGTCGTCCCGGGGTTCTCCGTCACGACGGTCAACACCTCCAAGATCACCCTCAAGGTCGGATCGACCACGCAGACGGTCGTCAGCCCGCCCGAGACGGTCAGCGTGGTCGCCGGGCAGCCGCTCGACCCCGCCCCGTTCTCCGGCACCGTAAAGATCCCGGACGGCTCCGAGGGCACCACGGTCTCCGTGGCCCTGGATCTGGCGGTGACCGACGCGAACCTCGGCGGATCGGTCTTCACGACCACCTGCACGCCGAACCCGCGCCCGAGCGCGGCGGTCGGCTCGGTCGCCGTCGAGGCCCTGCCCAAGGACCCGGTCACCACCAAGCTGACGCCCAACAGCGGCAAGGCGGGCCAGGAGGTGGTCGTCACGGGCGCCAACTTCCCGGCGGGCGCGGTCACCTGCTCCGCACTCAGGAACGGCACTCCCACGGGTGAGACCGGTAGCGGTACGGCCACGGCCGCCGGCGTCGCGACCTGCAACATCGTCGTCAACCTCGCGGCCGACGAGATCAAGATCGACGGCTCGATCACCCCGTACAAGGCCTACGTCTTCATCGTCGACCAGCCCGGCGTGAAGAACCCCGTCGACGTCGAGGTCCTTCCCGGTCCGCTGGCCATCGGCCCGCAGGCCGGGAACCCGGCCGTCGACTTCGGCAAGGTCACCATCAACGGAAAGGCCCAGTCGGTCGTCGGTCAGTTCACCGCGATGGCCGTCCAGGACTTCCGCGGCGGCACCCTCGGCTGGGACGTCTCGGCGACCCGTACGCCGTTCCTGAACGAGGCCACCGGCCACTCCATGGCCAAGGCGCAGCTCGGCATCCAGCCGACCTGCAAGGTGACCAATGCGGACAGCCCGAGCACCTGCTCCGCCGGGGCGCCGGGTGCGATCTCCGACACCCCGATGAAGATCGCCTCGCAGGCCGCGGGCGGCGACGACCTGACCGGTGGCGAGTTCGAGATCGGCGGCGCCGGAATGATCCATCTCCCGCCGTTCATGTTCGCGGACACCTACCAGTCGGTCGTCACCTTCTCGATCGCCTGACCCGTACGGCCCCGCTCGGACCCGGGTGGTGCGGCGCGGCGAAGTAGTAGACGTCGGTCTCGGTGATGTCCACCGGCAGACCGCCCGCGCCCGAGGTCGCGTCCACCAGAACGAGCGCCCCTTCGTCG
>NZ_JBEXOV010000072.1:0-38385 GCF_040611715.1 Streptomyces sp. NPDC006544
GGCGGGCGGCGCCGTCGGCTGCGGTGGGATCAGCGCGTGCGCGCGCTGCCCGGACGGCTGCCCGGACGGCTGCTCGAACTGGGCCCCGGTCCGGGGTCCGGGGCCCGGTACGGAGCGCGGGTCGAACCGTACCGGGAGGGACAGCAGGTGGCGTGACATGAGGGTGCCGTGCCACCGGAGCTCGCTCGGGTCGACCGCCAGCTGGAGGTCGGGCAGCCGGTCGAGCAGCACTTCGATCCCCGTGTCCGCGATGGCGCGCCCGATGTCCTGGCCCGGGCACTCGTGCGGTCCGCTGCCGAAGGCCAGGTGGGAGCGGTTGCCGTGGACGGAGACGTCGGGATCCGGCCGGATCTGAGGGTCGGCGTTGCCCGCGGCCAGGCCGAGCAGGACCATGTCGCCGGCTTTCACCTGCTGGCCGCCCAGCAGGGTGTCACCGGTGGCCCAGCGCCCGATGATCGTGTTGATCGGCGGGTCGTCCCACAGGACTTGTTCCAGGGCGTCGGGCAGGGTCATGTGGCCTCCGGAGAGGCTGGCCCGGAAGCGCGGGTCGGTCAGTACGGTCCGCAGCGTGTTGGCGATCAGGTTGGCGGTGGTCTCGTAGGCCGCGATCAGCACGACGCGCAGGTGCATCAGCACTTCGGTGTCGCTCAGGTTCGCGGGGTGCTCGATCAGCCAGGACGCGAGGTCGCGGGCGGGCTCGGCCTTGCGCTCCACGAGCAGCTGTTCCAGCGTGGCGGTGACGTAGCGGTCGCTCTCGAGGGCCGTCTCGGTTCCCTGCAGCATGTCGCGCGCCGCGTTCACCAGCAGCGGCCCGTGTTCGTCGGGCGCCCCGATGAGCTGCGTCATGACCAGCATGGGGAGCTGATCGGAGAAGGCGGAGACCAGGTCGGCGTACCCGTCGCCCGCGATCTGGTCGACGAGCTGGTTGGCGAAGCGGGTCACGTAGCGGCGGATGCCGCGCTTGTCGAAGCGCTCCAGGGACTCCACCACGGCCGCGCGCAGCCGCTCGTGTACGGGCCCGTCGGTGAAGTTGCACACTGGCACCCACGACACCATGGGGCCGAGCGGGGTGTCGGCCGGCACCCGGCCCTCTCTCATGTCGCGCCAGCCCCGGGGGTCGCGGGCGAAGCGCGACGACGTGCGCGCCACGTCCAGGTTCTCCCGGTGACCGAGGACCAGCCATGCCGGGAGGTCCCCGCTCACCAGCACCGGGGCCACCGGCCCGTACTGGGCGCGCAGCTTCTCGTACAACGCGAGAGGGTCTTCTTGCGCCTCCGTTCCGTGGAGACGGTACAGACCGCCCGCCGCGTGGGCGGGGCACTCGGGCGGTGGGGTGGGACCGGTACTCACATTGCCTCCTGGGTGGCTGCCTGGGAGTGCAGGTAGCGCATGAGGGTCAGCAGGACATCGCGGGACGAGTCCCGCTGTCTGGCATCGCAGACGAGGATCGGGACGGCGGGGGGCAGATCGAGGGCCTGGCGCAGTTCCTCCAGCGGATGCTCGGGCGCGTCGGCGAAGGAGTTGACGGCGACGACAAACGGGACGCCGCGTTCCTCGAGCCGTCCGATGACGTCGAAGCTGATCTCCAGCCTCCGGGTGTCGAGGAGTACGACGGCTCCGAGCGCGCCCTCGAAGAGCCCGCGCCACAGGAACCAGAAACGCTCCTGCCCCGGTGTCCCGAACAGGTACAGCACGAGTTCGTCGTTGATGCTGATGCGCCCGAAGTCCATGGCCACGGTGGTGGTGATCTTGCGGGACACCCCCCACGTGTCGTCGACGCCGACGCCCGCCCTGGTCATCGTCTCCTCGGTCGTCAGCGGTTTGATCTCGCTGACCGCACCGACCATCGTCGTCTTGCCCACGCCGAAACCGCCGACGATGACGACCTTCACGGCTGCCGCGGCCGTCTGCGGGAGTATGTCCGCCGGGCGCGGCCCGGCGGGCGGGTCAGAGCTTTTGAAGTCCATCGATCACTGCCTCGATCAGAGCAAGGTCGGGTAGCTGCGCGGCGGGAACGGGCGGGCGGACGTACACGCGCTGAGCGGCCATCAGGTCTCCGACGAGCACGGTGACGACGCTCACCGGCAGGCCCGCGTACGCGGAGATCTCGGCCACCGACAGCGGTGACTGGCACATCCGCAGGATGGCCGCCTGCTCGGGCTGCATCTCCGGCCGCGCGGCCCCCTTGGCCACGACCAGGGTCACGAGGTCCAGATGGACGGCGGTGGAGGGTCCACTGCGTCCGCCGGTGATGACGTAGAGCCGTTCGGGGCTGCCGTCCTCCCAGCTTGCGGGCGGCTCATTCACGCGGGCTGCCCGTCATGCCGTGGCGGGCTGCTCAGGTGGTCCCCCATTCGGGTCACCAGATTGCGCATCTGCGCCCCCATCAGACCCGCGTCGACACCCTCGTCGGCGAGGACCGCCAGGTAGGACCCGTCGCCGGCGGCCATCAGGTAGAAGAACCCGCCGTCCATCTCGATCACGACCAGGCGCATCCTGCCCTCGGAGCGGGGCAGTTCCGCGGCCACCGCTCCGGCGAGGCTCTGCAGGCCCGCACACGCGGCTGCCAGGCGGTCGGCCGTGTCGGTCTCGGCTCCGTACTGCGCCACGCAGAGCCCGTCCGCGGACAGCACGATCACGTGCCGCGTCTGCGGCACTCCGGCGGCCAGGTCCTTGAGCATCCAGTCCATACTGCTTCGCTGAGTCATCATTGTTCACGCCCCTTTGGTCGCTGAGCCCGACGCGTCCTGGGCGCCCTGCACGTCTTTTCCGGTCTCGCCGGACAGTCCGCTGTGGAACGCCTCCAGCCACATTCCCGGCCCGCCGTCGGCGAGTTGCTGAGGTTCCGCGGCCGGCCGGGTGCCGGAGGTGGTGAGACGGTCCTTCCTGCGTCGCTGCGGCAGGCCGGTGGTGGTGCGCGCGTCGGCCGGACCGCCGCTGACGGGCACCGGCCCGGCGGCCGGAGCCGGCCGGGGCGCGAAGACGCCGGCCGGCGGGCGGTCGGGGTGTTCGCGCGATCCGGCGGCCAGCGCCCTGGGCCCCGAGGAGGACCCGATGCCGTGGGCGAGACCGGTCGCCGCGGACGCCGTGGTGATCAGGTGCTGCGGCACGATCACCACGGCGCGGACGCCGCCGTACGCGGACGAGCGCAGCGACACCTGGAACCCGTACGCCTGCGCCAGCCGGCCGACCACCGCCAGGCCCAGCCTGGGCGTCTCGCCCAGGTCGTTGAGGTCGATGCCGGACTGCGCCTGCGCGAGCATCTTCTCGGCGCGCCCCCGGGCCTCCTCGCTCATGCTCAGGCCGCCGTCCTCGATCTCCACGGCGATGCCCGACTGCACCTCGACGGCGGTGAGGTGGACCCGGGTGTGCGGCGGTGAGTACCGGGTGGCGTTGTCCAGCAGCTCCGCGAGGGTGTGGATCAGCGGCTCGACGACCGGGCCGACGACGGCGACCTCGGAGACCGAGTGGAGTTCCACCCGCTGGTAGTCGATGATCCTCGACATCGCGCCGCGCATCACGCTGTACAAGGTGACGGCCCTGCTCCACTGGCGGCCGGGTCGCGCACCGCCGAGGACCGAGATGGAGTCGGCGAGCCTGCCGATCAGGGCGGTGCCGTGGTCCAGCCGCAGCAGGTCGCCGAAGACGTCCGGATTGGTCCCGTGCCGGTCCTCCATCTCGCGCATCTCGTGGGCCTGCTGATGGACGATCGCCTGCACGCGGCGGGCGACGTTCACGAAGGCCCGCTGCGCCGAGTCGCGAAGACTCTCCTCGTTGTCGACCGCGTCGATGACGTGGGCCAGCACGGCCTGCAGGGCGGCTCTGAAGCGCGGGGTCAGGGCGGTGTCGTCGCCCCAGCGGCTGCCGGGGCCGGCGCGCCCTCCCAGGGAGGTCAGCACCTCCTCGGCCGGCTCGCCCTTGCGCAGTCGCTCGATGGCCTCGGGCAGCACCGCCGCGGACAGGCGGACCGCCTCGGTCTCCTGCCGCGACAGGGTGTGCCGGAGGGCTGCGAGCTGGGCGCTCCGGGCGGCGAGTGCGCGGCCTCGGCGTACCGCTTCGACGAACACCGCCGCGGTGCACGCCGCGCCCACGGCGATCAGGGCGGTGCCGCCCGGTGCCGAGGAGAAAGCAAGGGCTCCGGCCAGGCAGGCGGCGGCCACGACCGCGACAGCGGGCAGCGCCCGGCTCGTTCCTCCTGCTGGGTGGGAGGTTTCGGGTGGAATGCCTCTTTGCTCCATCGGCGTCCTCGAAATATCGAAAAGGGTGACCTTCGTACCGGTGGGCGGGAGCATAACTTCGCCCAACTTCCCGTACGCACGCTTTCGTTGGAGTTCATCGGACCGGAGGAACCGATATGCGCCATCGGCCGCGCCGCATTCCGGCACCCTTGGGGACACGGCTGTGGCAAGCGGCGGCATAAAGGGAGGTCGGCGACGTGCCGGCCGGCTCGCGGCGACGGGATCCGCACTGTCTCCGCGCCCGGTGACGGCCGGATTGCATCGTTCCGGAATGGCGCCCCGGACGGAAATGCGCTATTGGGGGCCTCCCGCATGAACACGGCGGCGCGCCTGGGGGGCCGCCGACCGGGCGGCACCGTCCGTGCGGGGCCCCTGTCCCTGCCCGACACTGGTACCGGGCACCCCCACGCTGGTGCCGTTCGGATCCCGGCGCACGGGAGGCGCAGCATGCTCGTCAGCCACCACCTCACCGATGACACCCTGCACGTGAAGATCCCGCACGAGCTGGACGTCACCAACCGAGCCGCGGCCGCCCTGCGGATCGAAGCACTCGTCCACGCGCACCGCCCCTCCCGGGTCACGATCGAGCTGCCGGGCCGCGCCCCGTCCCCCATGACTCTCAGTGCGCTGGCCCGGGCCTCCCGGATGTGCCAGAGCCTCGGCATCCCCCTCACCGCGACCGCACCCGGCGAACGGGCGCCATTGCCGCTCCTCGGCCACGATGCCGGAACGGCCCGGCCCCAATGGCTGGAACACGGCGCGCGACACGACCACTGAGTCTCGCCCGGCCCGGACGCCCCGCCTCGGACGGCCCGGCTGACACGCACGTCCCGCGAGGCCGTCTTGCCTGGAATCGCGCGGTTTACGGCTGGCAAGTACTCGCCATGGCGGGGACTTGCCGCCCACCGGCCTTCACACCGCTGCCGCCGGTCGATAGACCCATGGCATGTTCTCCTCCTCTCAGTCTTCCGCCTTGCGGCGCAGGCGTCGGCAGCTGGTCTCGGCCGCCGCCTCGGTGCCGCTGCTGGCGTCGGGGCTCGCGGTTCTCCAGGTGCCCGCACACGCCGCTCCGGCCAAACCCCCCGTAGCCGCCGCGTCCTCGGCGACCCACAAGGTCACCCTGGTCACCGGCGACGTCGTCACGGTCACCACCATGGCCGACGGCAAGCAGACCGCCGACGTCGACCGGCCGGACAACGCCGTCGGCGGCGTGAAGGTCCAGCAGATCGCGGGGGACCTGTTCGTCGTCCCGGACGAGGTCGTGCCCTTGCTGGGCACGGACCGGCTGGACCGGCGGCTGTTCAACGTCACCGACCTGATCGAGATGGGATACGACGACGCGAAGGCGGCCGCGGTCCCGCTGATCGCGACGTACACCCGGTCGAGGTCAGGTGCGGCCGTCGAGCCGACGGCCCCTCGGGGCAGCAAGCTGACCCGCAAACTGGGGGGCATCGGCGGCGCCGTGCTCAGCACCGAGAAGCGGGAGGCCCGCAGCTTCTGGAATTCCGTCGCGCCGCAGGGCAGCGCCACCCTGGGCGCCGGTATGGCCAAGCTGTGGCTCGACGGCCGGGTGAAGGCCAGCCTGAAGGAGAGCGTGCCGTTGATCGGCGCGCCCGAGGCATGGGCGGCCGGCTACACCGGCAAGGGCGTCAAGGTCGCGGTTCTCGACACCGGCATCGACGTCAACCACCCCGACTTCGCCGGCCTGATCGACGGCACGGCCAGCTTCGTGCCGGGTGAGGCCGTGACCGACGTCAACGGGCACGGCACGCACGTGGCCAGCACGATCGTCGGCTCCGGCGCCGCCTCCGGAGGCGACAACAAGGGCGTCGCCCCCGGAGCCGACCTCTACGTCGGCAAGGTGCTCGGCGGGGCCGAGGGCTACGGCCAGGACTCCTGGATCATGGCCGGCATGCAGTGGGCCGCCGAGTCCGGTGCGGACGTCGTCAACATGAGCCTCGGCGACTCCTACCCGTCGGACGGCACCGACCCGATGTCGCAGACGGTCGACGCGCTGTCCGCGCAGTACGGCACCCTGTTCGTCATAGCCGCCGGCAACTCGGGACCGGAGACCATCTCCGCCCCGGGGGCCGCCGCCTCGGCGCTGACCGTGGCCGCCACGGACAAGCAGGACCGGCTCGCGAGCTTCTCCAGCACCGGCCCGCTGACCCACTCCGGCGGAATGAAGCCGGACATCGCGGCGCCCGGCGTCGACATCACCGCGGCCCGCTCGTCGCAGATGACCGGCGGCGGCGAGGGCGCCTACCGCACGCTCAGCGGCACGTCGATGGCCACCCCGCACGTGGTCGGCGCGGCGGCGATCCTGGCCCAGCAGCACCCGGACTGGACCGGCGCGCAGCTCAAGGAACACCTGATGAGCACAGCGAAGGGCCTGGACGGCGGCTACTCGCCCTACGAGGTCGGTACCGGCCGTCTCGACGTGGCCGCCGCCGTGCGCATCACCGTCCGCGGCACCGGATCGCTGTTCTTCGGCAACTACACCTGGCCGCACGAGCCCAGCGACGGCGCCGTCACGAAGGACCTGACCTTCACCAACACCGGCTCCACCGCCGTCACGCTGAACCTGGCGCTGACCGGGGGCGACCCGTTCACCCTCGGAGCCACCACGGTGAGTGTGCCGGCGGGCGGCACCGCCGCCGTCCCGGTGACCGGCGACCCGCGGTCCGCCCCGGCGGGCCGGCACGTCGGCTACGTCACGGCCACCGACGCGGCCACCGGGCATACGGTGACCCGCACGTCCGTGGCGCTCCTCGAGGAGGAGGAGCGCTACGACCTGAACATCAAGCTGGTCGGCCGGGACGGCAAGCCGGCCGCCGGCTGGGTCGGAGTCAACCTCGCCGGCGACGTCTGGCCGTGGACGGTGTACGTCGAGGGATCGACCACCATGCGCATGGCACCCGGCACGTACACCGTCGCGGGGTACCTCGACGTGGCCGGCGAGCAGGCGGACCGCTCGGGCCTGGCCGTCCTGGTCGACCCGGAGACCGTACTGAAGGACCGCTCCGCCGAGGTCGTGCTGGACGCGAGCAAGGCGCACCTGTTGCAGACCGAGGCGCCGGAGCGCACCGAGGACCGCCAGCGCAAGGTCGACTTCAATGTCCACTACAAGGGCCTCGACCCGTACCTGGACTACCGCAGCGCGTACGTGCTGCCGCCGACGTACGACGACGTCTACGTCGCACCGACGGAGGCGATGGAGCAGGGCGAGTTCACGATGATCACCCGTTGGCGCAAGGGTGAGCCGCAACTCGGCCTCAGCACGCCGGGCGACCGGCTCCGGCTCGACGCGCTGGTCCAGGCGGGCAGCGCCCTGGGCACCGCCACGGACCGGCTGGACGTCGTCTACGCGGGCAACGGCTCGCCCGCCGCGTACCAGAAGGTCAAGGCCAAGGGCAGGGTGGTCGTCGTCGACCGCAGCGACGACGTCTCGCCGCAGGAACGCGCCGAGGCCGCGGTCGCGGCCGGTGCGAAGGCGCTGATCGTGGTCCACGACGGGGTCGGTCGCCTGACGGAGTACGTCGGCGAGTCGGCCATCCCGGTCGCCACCGTGCACCGCGACGAGGGCAAGGCCCTCGTCTCGATGGCGAAGGCAGGCGTCCACAAGCTGACGGTCAAGCAGGTCGAGCACACGCCGTTCGTCTACGACCTGACCCGGGACTACCCCGGCCGGGTGCCGGACCGGGCTCTGGTCTACAAGCCGGCCAAGGGCGACCTCGCCCGGATCGACGCCCGCTACCACTCCGCCGCGGGCGGCCGGCTGGCCGAGGGCTACCGCTCCGACTTCACCCTCAGCCCGTCGTTCAACCTTCCCGAGGCCGAGCACCACCCGGGCACCCGCACGGAGTGGGTGACTCCGGGCCAGGTCTGGCGGGAGTTCCACACGCAGGGCGTCGACACGGCCCTGCCGTGGTCGATGGTCTCGGGCGACAACACGTACGCCAAGGGCAGCACCACCCGGCTGGACTGGTTCGCCCCGGTGACCCGGCCCGCCCAGAGCGAGTCCTTCGGGGTCTACAACTCCCGCTGGCAGAACTACATGACCTGGAACGTGCAGGCGTGGGCCTCCTCCAGCGACGTCATGCGGCTGGGCGGCTACCTCCCCTGGGGGGAGACCCCGTCCCACCTGCAGGTGTTCCAGGGTGACACGTTGATCCACGACAACCCGGCCAGCGGGGACATGCAGTGGAACGAGGTGCCGGCGGGCAACCTGCCCTACCGCGCGGTCCTCGACGCGGAGCGGCCCGGTGACCTCTTCCGGCTGTCGACGCGCACCCACACCGAGTGGACCTTCATGTCGGACACCGTCGACTCGGACTCCTTCGAGCCGTTCTCGGTGCTGAACCTGGACTACGCGCTGGAGTCCGACCTGCGCGGCGACGTCAAGGCCGGTGCACGGCAGCAGATCGCCCTCAAGCCGGTGTCGATGGACCTCGGCACCGTGCCGGGCACCGTCACCACGGTGGCGCTGGACGTCTCGTACGACGACGGCGCCACCTGGCAGAAGGTGTCCCTGTCCAAGGGCCGCGGCGGCTCCTGGACGGGCTCGTTCACGACGGCCAAGAAGCCGGGCGGCTTCGTCTCCCTGCGCGCGAGCGCCGGGACGGACAGCGGCTTCAGCGTCAAGAACGAGATCATCCGGGCGTACGGCCTGCGATGAACCCCAGTGTCGGGCCCCGGGGAGGCGACTCCCCGGGGCACTTCCCGTCAGACCTGCTCCCAGCAGGCACTATTCAAGATCTGCCACCATGGCGCATACTCTCCCCGCTGCGGCAAGCGAAGGAGAGTCGGTCGCCGATGCTGGATGTTCTGGGCCTCGAACCCGATGACGAACGCGTCTACCGGGCCCTGCTCGGACGACCGGACTCCACCGCGCCCCTGCTCGCGGACCTGCTCGACCAGCCGCCGGCCGCTGTTGCCACGGCACTGTCCCGCCTGGTCGGGTGGGGGCTCGTGACCAGGTCGGCGGACGAGCGGTTCACCGCCGCGCCGCCCGCCATGGCCCTCGGCGCTCTCATCAGCGAGCGCCGGGACGGGTTGCGCCTGGCCGAACAGGCACTGGTGACCTTCGCCGAGGAACACCGGGCGGCGATGACCGGGAACAGCATCAGCGATCTGATCGAGGTCGTCACGGGTGTCGACGCCATCCGCCACCGCTTCCTCCAGGTGCAGCAGGCGGCCCGCACGCAGGTCCGGACCTTCATCACCGCGCCGTTCGTCGCCCTGCCGCCCGACGAGAACACGGCCGAACCCGTGGCCCTCGGCCGCGGGGTGCGGTTCCGGGCGGTACTGGACCGGGCCGTCCTGGGAGAGCCGGGCATCGTCGACGATGCGGTCAACGCCCTGCGCAACGGCGTGCACCTGCGCGTCGCCGACCAGCTGCCGATGAAACTCGTACTGGCCGACGCCGACCTCGGCCTCGTCCCGCTCGCGGTCACGCCGGACGGAGAGCCGGGCGCCGTGCTCCTGCACCGCAGCGGCCTGTTGGACGCGTTGGACGCGCTGTTCGAGACGGTGTGGCGGACCGCCCACCCGCTCGAGCTGTCGGACACCGGCGGAGAGGCCGAAACCACGGTCGAGCTCGGGGCGCAGGGCCCGACCGACCTCGACCGGAGGATCCTCGCGCTCCTCCTGGCCGGCCTGACCGACCTGACGGCCGCGGCACAACTCGGTCTGTCACCGCGGACGCTGCACCGACGCCTGCGCCACCTCATGGACGTGGCCGGAGTCCGCACCCGGATGCAGCTCGGCGGTCACGCCGTCCGGCACGGCTGGGTGGGGCCGCTCTGACGGGTCCCGCGCCGTTCATCGGTGCGTCGGCGAGCCGGCCGGGCCGCCGCCGGCCGCCTGACTGACGTCCGAGCCGCCCCGGGGTGGATCAATCGACGCGAGCGGACGGGTGAGTCGGAGCCGGGTGTGTGGCCATGACACTGCCGGGACTGCGCTCCGTCGCCCGCAACACGTCGGACGCCGTCGCCGCCGCGGGCCTGGCGAACATGCAGACTCCGTCATCACGGCCTACGGTCGGCAGCCGGATTTCCAGGCTGCCGACCGGCTAGGGCAGCTGCTACGGAGCCCTGGGGAGGGGGACTACCCCGGGAAGGACGGCGGCTGTGAGGCGGCTGCGCTGACCTGTGCTTCTGCGGGGCTTGCGGGGCCCACACATCGCGGAGGTCATCGTTGATGCTGCAGGGCGTCCGCACCTGCGGCGATGATTTCGGCGAGCCGGTTGGCGAAGTCCGCGTTGCATCCTCCGAGCCGGACGAAGCCGTGGCTGCCGACCGGCCCGTCGTTGCTCAGGGAGGGAAGGGTGAGTTCTGCCCGCGCGAGGGCGGCCTGAAGGTTGGTGACAGCGTCCGCGCCGGCCTGATAGGCGGCATCCTGGAGCCGCTTGTACTGGATTCGCTCGACGTAAGCCAATTCGTACGCCATGTTGCTGACCTTTCGTGGTAGACGTGGTGTGAGGCGCCGGAGCGCGCTGTGTATGCGGTGCAGCGGTCGTGGGCCTTCTGACAGGTGCGCCGGCCCTTCGCGCCCAGGGCCCCTGGCCGCCGCGGCGCTGGTCGTCTGGAGCACGCACTCCGCAGAAGCCGATGCCGTCCGCCCCCGGGGCCGCGCGAGGCATGACCGGTCCCGCGGCACGTCTCCTGGGTGCGCCGCAGTGACCGGACGCCGCGGAAGCGGTCCGGGCCGCCTCGCGCCGGGCGGATTCCAAGGACCGCCTCGCGAGGGGCGGAGCTGGGTAGACCGTCGGACTGAGTCTGCGCCCGGCCCGTGACTATCGGTTTCGATCTTCGTTTCAAAGGTGCAGGCGAGCGCCCCTCTGACGCGTGGGAAGGACCGAGTTGGCCAGGGAGTCAGCGGCTGTCACGGTCCTCGCTGTTCGCGGTCGTCGCCCATGGGGTGCTCGACCCTCATGCGCCGTACCTGAATCTGTGGCTGTGCGACGCGGAGGGGACGACCCTGCTGTCCGCCGTGGGGTAGCCGGGAGGGACACGGACCGGGTTCGGTCCCGCCGCGGCCGCCTGCCTGAGCTGCGCGGGCGCAGCGAGCGGCGGGTTTCGATGTCGCGGAGTGGCTTGGCGCGGCGGACGCGTGAGCGTGATCTGGCGGACCAGTTGTTGGAAGCATGCCAGTGCCGCGACGGCCGGAAGAGCGGAAGCCGCCCCGGCGGTGATCGTTCTGGGCGCCTGAGCCACGCAGAGAAGCGTGGCCAGCGTGGAGAACAGCAGAACGATGGACCAGGAATGGAGCGCCCGGCGCCGGTGCAAGGCCGACCTGAGGATGGACAGAGAGGCAACCATCCAGGGGCCGTAGATCAGTAGGGGCCACCAGCTGACCACTGCCCGGGCCGTGTGGGGTCCCGCACTGTGGCGCAGAGCGTCGCAGATGGCGAGCCCGCTGAGCACGCTCACCACGGCAGCGATGGTGCCGACCAGCGCGGCGGTGAACAGACTTCCCGTTTCCAGCAGGGTCACTACCCGCGTTCTGGACGGGCCACGCCGGTGACCGCCGGAGGCGTGTGCGGGCGGAGGCTTGGTGGAGGTGTGCTTCAGTCCCGTGACGAGGCCGAGGGTGCTGGCCGTGTCGCTCATGCCGTCGAAGCCGTCTCGGGTGAAGGGCTCCGCCTGCCCGGGTGCAGCGCGCTCCTGGAGCAGGCCGGCGAGTTCCTCCGCCGGATCCCACGGCGGATGCGCCTCGCCGGGCCCGCCGAAAGCTTCCCTGGGGGAGGGCTGCTGTCCATGCTCGGGCAGGCCCCAGAACGCGGAGACTTCCGGCTGGGGGTGGAGGCCGTGGAGGTCCGGGTACCCGTACGACTCATACACGGGTGCAGCCGCCCGAGCCGCCGACCGTCGTTGCGGACGCTGCGGTGTTCCCCAGCCGCCTGCCGAACTCGACCTGGATCACGCTCATCGCGTGGAGGAAGTCCTCAAAGATCGAGGACGAGTAGCTCAGATCGATTTCCAGGGTCTCGTGTTCCAGCGTCGCATGACGGGTGTCGCCACAGTCGGCTGAGCCTGGATTGAAAATCCACTTCCCGATCCGGATGGCCCCGGAGTGAAAGCGGCCTCCCTGCCCGTGTTCCTCTGGGGTCCTGCCGGAGGAGACGGGGAGCTTTGCTGTTGTCATATTCCATAAACGCTGTCGATGTTGGTCAGGGTATGCGCCATCCGGGTGATGGTGACCGATGAATAAGTGTTGACCCCGTCGCATCGGTTCCGAAAACAGGCCAGGGGTACGGCCCAGCCGCGTCCTTTCGTGCCGCCATTCCGCGACTCAGAGGGACGGTGAGTTGGGGCCCGGTACAGGATCCGACGCGACGGGCCCGTCGCACCCGACCCCGTCCGACTGCCCACGGCAGGTGGCTCTCGCCGCAGACCGCCGTGCATGTCGTCCCCTCGTCATTGAGCCTCTTCCCGGCGGCTCCGTCGATCCCACTCCCCGGCATCGCACGGACATGCCGTCGCTCTCCTCGGAGCGCTGGTCCTCGCTTTGGGGCCGCCGGGCCGGTAGCGAGCCCTCGTCGGCCCCCGCCGCAGCTGACTGATCATCGGTAGATCGGTAGATCGGTAGATCGGTCGAGATGCCGAGGCCGACCAATTGCTGCGCATGGCTGCAATCGGAGGGCGGGCCGCAACTCTGCATATGCCGCTGCGTTATGCCGGGGGATCGCGAGGGCTGCTGCCCTGTACGTCCCTCGGAACTCCAACCTTCGAAAGGACCAGCTGTGGGAGGTACTCTCCTGTGGATCATGCTGATCTCTGCCGTTCTGGCCACAGGTTTCACTACGTTGATGGCTTCTGGGACTGGCCGTCTGTGGCATGTGGACACCCTCGAACTGAGGCGCCAACAACGCTTCGAGCGCGTCCTGTCCCTCCATGTGGACGCCACTACCCAGCTCTCTCGTCGAGAAGCCGCGGCGCCGGTCCACCCGGTGGAGACGCTGGGCGTCTCCGGCCTGGGTGCGAAGCCGCTCGAAGTCGTCCATGAGCCGTGCCGGCTGGAGCCTCCCTTCACGCACAGGACCCCGTCCTGCTGGCAGCCCGTTCCACTTGCTGAACGACTGTAGCTCTGCCGCCTCGCCTCGCTTCCGTAGGTGCACCTCGCAGGGGCGACGGCATGTGTGAACCCCACGCCGAGACGCGCGACGACGGCGCCGCGGGGGTCGCAGGTGCCGGTTCGGTTCGCGCCGAGGCCACTGACCGGCATCGGCGACGCTGCGTCAACTGCCTGCCGCTCTGGTTTCACCGCCCTCGCGAACCGTGGCCCGCAAAGCCGGATGAGCCCGGCAGGACGGCATCCAATTCCACCCGCCAGGAGGTCGCCGTCCCGTCCTAATGATCAAGCTCACCTGCTCGAAAGGAGAGCTGATATCGCTGAAAAACCCCGGCAATCATTGCCGTGCGCGCAAAAACCCCGGCAATCATTGCCGGGGGTCAAAAACCCCGGCAAATCGTACATTGCCGGTTTCTGTTCGCGCAATAGCTCACGGTCAAAGATGGTAAATACTCCTTCCGGACCGACTTATCTCGTGCCAGGCGTGAGGGAAATGGCGAGAAATGCCTAACATGAAAGAATTATCATCGCACCATCACCGCATGGGCCCTCCACGCCCATCGAAAAAGGGCCGTCACTTATCCTTGAAGCGTCCCCCTGGGCCAGCCCGAAGGGACGTGCCTCCGGGCGCGTCCGAGAAAGGGTCCTGGGTCTTCCGGATCATCTGGACACGCTCCGCGAGAAGGGTCGCGTGAGGATGGGCCCCTGGACGCACCCAGCCGTTCGCGGCCCATGGCTGGCGGCAACACGAGTGGCGTGTACGGTGCGGGCGGCGCTGATGCAGGTGACACGCCGCCTGGCTCGAGCGGGCGAGCCGGGCGAAACTGCCCCGCCTCGAACGAACATGGGCTCGACCCCGGCACTTCAGGACGAATACAGGGCGGGCTTCTCCCTACCCCTCCCTCGCCCAGCGAGCGACCTCCACGCATGCCCATGGTGTCGATCCCTCGGAGACACCGGCACTGCTGGCGGGTCCGGGCCCCCTGAGGACCCTTGGCCATGACACCGGTCCGTCACACCGTGCGCGAGTACGAGGGTGGGCTTCCCGCGACTCTGGCATGCGAGGCGCCACGGTCGGGACGGTCGTCTGGCGGGTGAGGGGCGTCGTGAATTCTTCACCGGTCGGCGACGGGTGGCTCGCCGGCGTGCGGGGAGTGGGTCCCGTTCCCGTTGTCGGGTGGAGCTGGCGTCCGACGTCCTCGCAGCGCCGGGTCCCCGCCCGCACCGGGCGGCGCGGGCCTTGCAGACCCTGCCGGGCCCGACGCTCGCGCTGCGCGTGCCGCAAGGCTGATCTGTTCGGTCACATCCCTCGCGGGCGGTAGTTGACGGCCCGGCGCGGGTTCCCCCGCGCGGGGGCGGTGTTCCGGCCGCCATATGGGCCGCAAAGCACCGTGGGGCATGCTTCACCCTTCTCACCCGACGTCAGGCGAGGTCGGTGGCGGGCTGTGTCGCGTAGCGGCTCATCGCGTCGATGTTGGCCTGCGGCGTGAGCGGCCGGCCTCCGGCGAGCACCTCCTGAAGGTCTCGGAAGTACTGCACGTACAGGTCGGGTGTGAAGGTGCTGAGCATGACGGCGGGTTGGCCGGTCAGGTTCGCGAAGGTGTGAGGGGTGCCGGGCGGAACCATGACGAGTGTCCCCGCCGGGGCGTCGTGGTCGTCGTCCCCGACGGTGAACCGCACGGTGCCGGAGAGGACGTAGAAGCCCTCGTCGTGTTGGCCGTGGCGGTGTTGCGGTGGACCCTGTGTGTGCGGGGCGAGAACGGACTCGGCGATCGCGAGGCGGTGCCCGGTGTGGCTGCCGTCCTCCAGGACGCGCATGCGCGTGGTGCCCAGGACGATCGTCTCGCCGTCGCGGGGACCCACCACCGATACGGCGGGGTCGGTCTGCGGCTCGTTGGTGTTCGCTTCTCCGGTCATGTTCACGAGTCCACCGCCGGGACCCCGCGGGTGTCCAAGACCCATTCCACAGCGCCGATACCTCATGCGTATCGTTGCAGCGTGGAGCCAGGGACCTCGCGCCACTACGTGGCGCTCGCCGTGGAACAGCACCGTACTGAAGCCCTTGCCCTGCCCGCCGTGAAGGCAGTGAGTGGCGGTCCGGCAACCTCGGCCTGGCGGTGGTGGCCGATGTACCGGCGTGCCGGATCCCCTGCCCACCGTTTCGGGGGTCGGCGTGCTTCGTTCGGTGCACCCGTGGTCGACGTGCTGAAGACGTCGGTGAGTTACTGAGGTTGCCAGGGTGGGGTCGGCGGTGTGAGGGTCAGACCGGTGGCAGTGAGGGAGCCGTCGATCAGGCGGAGCCGGAGCCGGTCGTCGGAGGCCCCACACGCATGATCACCGGAGTCAGCAGGGGGAGTCCGCAGCATGACCGGTACCACAGAGGCCCTTGACGGGTCGGCTGCAGTCGACGACACAGCACGAAGCGTCACGCGGCCGTTCTACGTATACGCCGTGCTCGCCAACACGCTGTTCCAGCGCGGCGTGTTCGTGCTCTTCCTCCAGCAGCGGGGCTTCTCCGCCGGGCAGGTGGCCCTACTTCAGACGCTGCTCTACCTGGTCAGCGGACTCGCGGAGTTGCCGACGGGCATCATCGCCGACCGAATCGGCAGGCGTGCCAGCATCGTGATCGGCCAGGTGCTGGTAGCCGGATGTCTGCTCGGTCAGGTGACGTCCTCCACCTACTGGGTGTTCCTGACGCTGTTCATCGGGCAGGGCGTGGGGATGGCCTGTGTATCCGGTTCGGATACCGCCCTGCTGTACGACCTGCTCGTGCGTCGTGGTGCGACGGCCAGTTACGTGAGGATCAAGTCCCGGTTCACCATGCTCGGGACGGTCACGTCGGGCGTCGCGATCGTCCTCGGCGGCCAACTGCAGCAGCTTTCCTGGGTAATCGTCTACGTCGGTTCGGCGGTGTGCCTCGTTCTGGCCGTGGTGGTACTGATGTCACGGGTGCCCGAGATCCGCGGCGCGGACGCGGTCGACGAGCAGGACGGAGCCAAGGAGGAGCAAGGTGACGCCACAGCTTGGCGGGCGATGCTACGGGTCGCCACCCCGGCGCTCGTGACGCTCGTCGTGGTATCCGGTTTGATGCACGCGACGTTGACGCCGTACATCATCTTTACGCAGAAGACGCTCTCCGATCAGGGAGCGGGCACCGCATTGGTCAGCGTGGTCATATCGGCGGGATTCTTCGCCGGCGGGCTCACGCCCCTGCTGTCGGACCGCGCGGACCGGCGCATCGGCTATCGGGTCATCGTCCCGGTGTCTCTCCTGACGCTCGCCGTGGCACTCGGCCTGAGCGGCCTCGGCCACGTCTGGGTCACCATCGCCGCGTTCCTGGTCCTGGTCGGGATTCCCGAGATCACCGCCGTGATCGTGGACAACGTGTTCAACGAGGCGGTGCCGTCGCGCCACCGGGCGAGCCTTCTGTCGATGATCGCCTTCGTGGAGTCGGCGCTCATCGGCATCGGCTATCTCGTCCTCGGGGTACTCATGGACGCGCTGGGCTCCAGTGTGGGCATGGCCACCTACGCCGCGGCCCCCTTGCTGGCATGTCTCTTGTGGCTCCCGGTGCTCTTCCGAGGAGCACGGGTGACCACCGAGATCGAGAAGCCCGCCGCCGTCCACGAGGCATCCTGAAACAGACCGCCGCGAGCGACGTCCCTGCCCGATGGCGGGGGCGGCGGGCGGCGAGTTCTCCGGTTTCCACGGAGGGACGAAACGCGTCTGTCCCCAGAGGGCACAGCCACACCGGACGAGTCACTCACCAGCCGCGGGATCGGCCACCTGGCCACCCGTATGAACGCTCCCGACAGCCCGCAACCGGGCCGTGACGGTCACCTCGCCATCACTGTTCCCCTTGCCTCCCCGTCGCGACCGATCAAAGACGGCTGAGCTCGGTGACAACAACTCCGCTGTCCAAGCAGCTGGCAGCAGGTGGGGCATGTGCCGGTCCAGTCGTGCGCGATCAGCCAGGTGAGCGGGATCGTGCCGTCGTCGTCGGCGGCGGGCACGGTCCGCCGGTCCACCAGCCGGACCGGCGGGAGGACGAACTGCGCGCTCCTCGCCGCAGAATTCCGCGTCCGCGCCGCAGCCTGCGTCCGCGACCAGCGCGCGGGCCGAAGTCCGGTGGCCGCCCGTTCATCGAGCACCTCCAGCGCGAGCTCCCACTTGGGCCGGTGATGTTCCTCTGCTGGGATCCGGCATGCCGCCCGGCGACCCCCACTACCGATCGACCGGGGCACCGCCGACATCTGCCTTTCCCGACGACGGCCCCCGGCAAGGGGGTTGGCGTTCCAGGTGCGCTCACGTAGCATGCGAGCGAAACATGAGCCGTACTCACATTAAGGCCGCGTGTGATCACCTACCATTCCGAAGCCCGCCTGTGGCTGCTGAGCACGCCCGGCACCTCCTACGCCTTCCAGCTGGACGCCCACGACGTCCCCCGGCACGTGCACTGGGGCCGGCCGCTGACCCTGGAGCAGGCCGTCGTGATCGCGGCCGACCTGCCCGCCGAGGACCCCGGCGGCGACGATCCCGGCGCCGAGGAGTACGTGGTCGAGGGCGGCATGCGGTTCGGGGCACCGTCGCTGACCGTCCGGTTCGACGACGGCGTGCGCGGCTTCGAGTGGCGGTTCGTCTCGCACAGGGCTGAGGACGGTCTGCTCACGCTCTCCTTCGCCGACCGCGTCCGCTCCCTGGGTCTCGAGCTGCACTACCGGATCCGGGACGGCCACGACCAGATCGAGCGCTGGGCCGTCCTCACCGCCGACGAGCCGGTGGACGTCCTGCGGTTCGACTCCGCCGCCTGGACGGTGCCCGCCCGCGACGACTACCGGGTCAGCCACGTGGTGGGAGAGTGGGGCAGGGAGTTCCAGCTCCAGCGCGACCGGGTGCCCATCGGGGAGACGGTGTTCACCAGCCGTCTCGGCATCACGGGGCCGCACGCCGGACCCTGGCTGATGCTCGACGCGCACGACGCCACCGAGCAGCACGGTGAGGTCTGGAGCACGGCCCTGGCCTGGAGCGGCAGCCGACGGGTCACCCTGCGCCGCGACCCCTACGGGCGCACCTCCTGGACCGGGGGCTTCGGTCACGAGGGACTGGTGTGGAAACTGCTCCCCGGCGAGCGTCTGGAGACCCCCGTCTTCACCGGCCTGTATGCGCCCGATGGCTTCGGCGGCACCAGCCGTCGCTGGCACGCCTACGTCGAAGGCCAGGTGCTGCCCGCCCGGCGGGCCGAACGCCCACTGATCTTCAACTCGTGGGAGGCGACCGAGTTCGACGTCAGCGAGGAGCAGCAGACCGAGCTGGCCGAGCTGGCCGCCGGCCTCGGCGTCGAGATCTTCGTGGTGGACGACGCCTGGTTCGGCTCCCGCACCAGCGACGCGGCCGGCCTCGGCGACTGGTGGCCCAACCCCGACCGCTTCCCGGACGGCCTGGGCCCGCTCGCCGACCACGTTCGCGCGCTGGGCATGGGATTCGGCCTGTGGGTCGAGCCCGAGGGGGTCAACCCCGACAGCGAGCTGTTCCGTGCGCACCCTGACTGGATCCTCTGCCAGGACGGCCGTCCGCGCACGCAGGGCCGTAACCAGTACGTACTGAACTTCGCCCGCCGCGACGTCCGTGAATGGGCGGTCGAATGGCTGGTCAGGACGGTCACCGAGCTGGACGTCGCCTTCCTCAAGTGGGACATGAACCGCTCCTTCAGCGAGGCGGGGCAGCCGGGGGCCGCCGACCCCGACCGGGTCTGGATCGAGCACACGCGCGGCGTCTACGAGGTGATGGACCGGCTGCGCGCAGCCCGTCCCGACCTGTACCTGGAGTCGTGCGCGGGCGGCGGCGGGCGGGCCGACCTGGGCGTACTCGCCCGTGCCGACCAGGTCTGGGCCTCCGACAACACCGACGCCGCCGAACGGGTGGCGATCCAGCACGGCCACAGCCAGCTGCTGCCGGCCCGGACCATGGGCGCCTGGGTCACCGACAGCCCGAACAGCTTCACCGCCCGCCCCGCCTCGATCCGGTACCGCTTCCACGTCTCGATGGCCGGGGCGATGGGCATCGGCGGCGACCTGCGGAGTTGGAGCGAGGACGAGCTGGCCTGGGCCCGGGGGCTGGTCGAGCAGTACAAGCGGATCCGGCCCGTGGTGCACGGCGGCGCCCTGTACCGCCTCGGCCATGACGCCGTGCAGTACCTCACCGACGACGAGGTCGTCGTCTTCCAGTTCCGGCCGTCCGGGCTGAACCGCACCCTCGCCCGTACTCGGCTGGAGGGCCTCGACCCCTGTGCCCGCTACCGGAACGAGGACACCGGGGCCGTCCACGAGGGCGCCGTCCTACTCAGCCACGGCCTCCCGCCGCTGCTGACCTTCGACTGCACCAGCGAGCTCGTCCACCTCAAGAGAGTGCCCCGATGAGCCTCGCCCCCGCACGGCCCGAGGCTCTCGCCGAGCCGACCCGCAAGGTCGGCCCCGCCTGGATCGCCCTGTACGTGCTGGCCAACACCGGGCTGTTCATCCCGATGCAGGTGCCGAGCACGTTCCTGATGCCCGAGCAGATCGCACAGATCGACCCGGCGGGGAAGGTCGGCAGTTACGCCTGGGTCAGCATGGTGGGCGCGATCTCGGGAATCGTCATCGCCCCGCTGGCCGGCGCGCTCTGCGACCGCACCACCGGCCGTTTCGGCCGCCGCCGGCCGTGGATGCTCGCGGGCTCGCTGGCTTGCACCGCGGCGCTGATCTTTACCGGCCTCCAGACGACGGTCGTCGGGATCGCGCTCGGCTCTCTCGTGCTGTCCGCCGCCTTCATGATCATTGGTGCCGGGATCGCCCCGGTGGTTCCCGACCGGGTCCCCGCCGCGCAACGCGGTGTGGTGCTGGGCTGGGCCACGGTCCCGCAGGCCGGCGGCATGATCGCGGGCGGGCTGCTGCTCGGGCTGGTCGCGGGCTTCTCGGCGCAGTACGTGCTGATGGCCGCGTTCCCCCTGCTGATCGCGCTGTTCGCGGTGGTCATGAGGGACCCGCCACTTCCCTCCGACCATCGCGAGCCGTTCTCGCTGCGCACCTTTCTGGACGGCTACCGGATCAGCCCGCGCGCGCACCCCGACTTCGTGTGGGCGATGAGCTCCCGGTTCATCATGGGGCTGGGCTACGGCCTGGGCACGCTCTACATGCCCTACTTCCTGGACGACGTCCTGCACTACGAGCAGTTGTTCCCCGGCCAATCCACCGAGGACGGCCTGCTCATCGTGGTCGGCGTCAACTGCCTGGCCACGGTCTCGACGGTCGTCCTCAGCGGCTGGCTCTCCGACAAGCTGGGCAAGCGCCGCATGCTCGTCTTCATCGGCGGCGCCACGATGGCCGTCGCCGCGATCCCGCTCGCCCTGTCGCCCACCTGGACCATGACGCTGGTCGCGGCCGTCATCCTGGGCCTGGGCTTCGGCGTGTACCTGGCCGTCGACACCGCCCTGGTCACCGAGGTGCTCCCTGCCTCGGAGGACCGTGGCAAGGACATGGCCCTGGCCAACCTGATGACTTCCCTGCCCTACGTCCTGGTTCCCCCGCTCGCGTCGGTCGCGCTCGGGGATCTGGGGGGCTACCGCTCGTTGTTCCTCTGCTCTGCGGCCATGTCCGCGCTGGGCGCGGCACTGGTCTGGAAGGTCAGGAGCGTCCGCTAGGGCGCTCCCCACGTGTCGCCAGTGACCGCATCCGATCGTCCAGGTAGCTGTTGAGGACTCGTTTGCACTCGGCGATCAGCTGGGGGTCGCCCTGCGGATCGGTACGGAAGGCAAGGCGCAGCACGCCGTCCGCGCATTCCAGGGCCACCCGGACGGCGATCTCCAGTTCGGCGTCGTCCTGGACGCCGGACAGCGACGCGGTCAGCGAGCGCAGCCGTCCGGCGACCGCCGTGTTGTTGTCCAGGGCCGGATCGAGGGTGTGGTCCCGGCCCACCGCGCCGAAGTCGACCACGCCGAAACCCGTGATCGTCCGGCGCATGGCGACGTACTCCTCGACGGCCACCTCGACGACGCCCGAGATGCCTTCTGGCTTCTCGCGCTCCAGCCGGACCGCGACCCGCTCCAGGAAGGCCTCCAGGTTCCGGGCGGCGAGCGCGCCGATTAGCCCCTCCTGGTCGGAGAAGAACTGGTAGAGGGTCCCGATGGGCACCTCGGCCCTGCGGGCCACTTCCTTGGTGGTCAGCGCGGCGTAGCCGACCTCGTCCAGGAGTTCGGCGCAGGCGTCCAGCAGTCGTTCGAATCGTTCGACGCTGCGCTTCTGGACGGGCCGGCGGCGCAGCGTCCCGGAGGGGCGATCTTGGTTCACGGTTCCATCATCCCATCAAGCGAGCTAACGTGAGTCGTACTCATATTTTGGAGGTTGTCGTACATGAAGCTGGAACATCTGCCGACGGAGTTCATCTGGGGTGCCTCGACGGCGTCTTACCAGATCGAGGGCGCCACCAAGGAGGACGGCCGCGGACCGTCGGTATGGGACACCTTCACCGCCCGCCCCGGTACGGTCCGCGACGGGCACACCGGTGACGTGGCCTGCGACCACTACCACCGGTACGAGGAGGACCTGGAGCTGATGGCCGAGGCGGGCCTCACCGGCTACCGCTTCTCCATCGCCTGGCCCAGGATCCAGCCGACCGGCAAGGGTGCGGTCAACTCCGAGGGTCTGGACTTCTACGACCGGCTGGTCGACGGGCTGCTCGCACGGGGCGTCGAACCCGTTCCGACCCTGTTCCACTGGGACCTCCCGCAGGGCCTCGAGGACGACGGCGGGTGGCTGAGCCGCGACACCGCGTACCGTTTCGCCGAGTACGCCGCCATCATGGCCGACCGGCTGGGCGACCGCGTCCAGAAGTGGATCACGCTCAACGAGCCGTTCATCCACGCGGTCTGGGGCTACGGCCTCGGCATCCACGCGCCGGGCCGCACCCTGTACCTGGACTGCCTGCCGGTCGTCCACCACCAGTTGCTCGGCCACGGCCTCGCGCTGCGGGAGCTGCGGGCACGCGGCCTCCAGGTGATGATCGCGAACAACTGCACCCCGGTCTGGGCCGCCTCGGACGCGCCCGCAGACCGGGCCGCCGCGCAGGCCTACGACAACCTCCACAACCGCCTGTTCAACGATCCGATCCTTACGGGCACCTACCCCGACCTGTCGGCCTACGGCGCGGACGCCACCCTGGGTGGCTCCGTCCAGGACGGCGATCTCGAACTGATCTCGGCACCGCTGGACGCGCTCGGCGTCAACTACTACAACCCGACCCGCATCCAGGCTCCCACGTCCGAGGGCCTGCCGTTCGAAGAGGCTCCCATCGAGGGCTTCCGCCGCACCGCCTTCGGATGGCCCGTCGTCCCCGACGGCCTACGGGAACTCCTCGTCAGCCTCAAGGGGCGCTACCCGGCCCTCCCGCCGGTCTACATCACGGAGAACGGCTGTTCGGTCGAGGACGTCGTCACCGCGGACGGCAGCGTCCCCGACCTCGACCGCATCGACTACCTGGACACCCACCTCCAGGCCGTCGACGCCGCCGTGGCCCAGGGCGTGGACGTCCGCGGCTACTTCACCTGGACCCTGATGGACAATTTCGAATGGGCCGAGGGCTTCCATCAGCGCTTCGGTCTCGTCCACGTCGACCACGCCACTCAGGTCCGCACCCCGAAGGCGTCCTTCGCCTGGTACCGCGACCTCATCCGCGCTCAGCGCGGCTGAGTCGACCGCCGAGCTCGCGCGACCCCGTACCAGCCCCGGCGCATTGCGGCGGCCGGCCCCGCATCCGAACGGCTGTCCGGCGGCGGCCATGGTCAACTGCCGCGCGGGACGGGTACCTCCGGCCCGTGTCGTAGCGCCGGCTGGGACGCCGTCGGGCGAGACGGGGTACCGGAAAGGCGCTGTCACCGATCCTGCCGGCCCATCAGGTGAGAAGCCGACATGCGAAGGAGCCCGGTTGTCCGTGTGGGTGGTTTCGTTCACGCGGAAACGACAGCATCCAGCAGGCGGGGCTGCGCTGGAGCCCCGGAGGCGACATGGACCGGCCGTACCAGCCGTTCGTACGGGTCTGCCCCCCCGGATCATCGGCGGGCGGGACCGTGTGGGTGTGCGGGGGCTGCGGGGGAGGGGTGCGCCCGTCCTCGTCCTGAGTCGTGGTCCTCCGCCTCCGCACGGGCTGGACGGCCGCGGCAACGAAGGAGCGGGCATCGCCCCACTGGCCGGGGTGACGAAGTGGCCAGTGGGCGGAGGTTGCCCTCACCCGCGGAGGCCCTGATCGGCGATCCGGCTCTTCCCCTCTTCCGCCGTGGCGTTGATGATGCGGCGGCAGTTCTGGCAGCTGACATCGGCAAGGGCGGGTGGTTGTGCGATGAAGTCCGGGCGGGAACTCGTAGCGGCGGTCGGGCGGGGGGACGCGGAGGACGTGACCGTACTGCTGGAGGCGGGAGCGGATCCGGACACGGTCACGGACGACGGGCTGCCCGTACTGTGCCTGGCGGTCGGCGCTCACGACGCAGCAGTCGCGAGCGCGCTGGTCGGGCGTGGAGCGGACCCGGACCGGAGACTGCCGGACGGAACGACCCCTCTTCTGCGGGCGGTGGACGGCGGCTCCTGGGCGATGACGAAGGCCCTGCTGGGGAACGATCCGCTGCGGCTACCCGAAGCCGAACGAGAGCGGCTGATCGCCTTGGCCCGGCATTGGTACGAGCGGGGTGCTGACGTGGAACTCCGCAACAGAACAGGGGAGTCCGGCCCCGTACACGAGGAGCAGGGCGAGGACGGCGAGTACGACCAGTACGAGGACGTTGCCCGACTGACGCTCGGGGGCTTCACGGTCCGTGCCGGACACGGCGCGATCCTCACGCAGTTGGAGAGTGTCTTCGGCATCGTGACACCCGTGGACGAACTGGTGGACAGGGCCCTGGCGCAAGGTGCGTGGCCCCATGCCGACTGGCGGTCCGCGGAGTCGGTCCTCGCCTTTCGCCGCGACCCGGAAACGTTCCCGGCGGTGACCGCGCACCGGCACGATCCGGACCCGGGCCGCCGCCTGTTCGTCCTCTCCGTCTTCCGGTCCTACCGGATGCAGGTCTACCTGGACATCTGGTCGCGGCAGGGAGTCCCCTTCGGGAAGGAGACGGCGGACGTCCTCGTGGCCTGGGCCATGGACGGGGAGGAGGAGGACCCGCACGTCCTGGCACGAGTGCTCTCGACCCTGAAGCAGCTGAGACACCCGGAAATGGAGGCCGTAGGACTACGGCACGCCGGCCACCCGAGCCCCGCGGTCCGGGCCGAGGTCCCCGACCTCGTGTTCGACTGGGCCACCTGGCGCACTCCTCTGGGCGCGGCCAGGGAAGCCCTGCTGCTGCTCGCCGCGGACGTGGACCCGGGCGTGCGACGCAGGGCCGGCGATGCACTGAGCGTGGCCGACGACGGGAGCGGCGACATCATCTCGGCCATCGTCGGTCTGCTTCGCGATCCCGAATTCGAGGTGCGGAAAGACACGGCGCGCCACATCGAGGCCGTTGGCGGCGAGATCGTCCGCGTCCCGGCCGTGGCCGAGGCCCTCAGGGCCGTGCGGGACGAGGACGCCTCAGCCGGCACGTGACGGTACGGGCCAGGTCCAGAAGGGCGCGGGCAGTCCGTCTCGACGTAGGCGACCAGGATCAGGGTGCCCAGGGCCGTGGGCGCGTGCAGGACCCGGACACCGCCCTCGAGGTACTCCCACGCCGCGGTCCACCTCGCCTACGCAGGCCGGCACGGACATGCCGCCCTGGACCCGGGCTCTGCGTTCCGGGGTTCGAGCTGCCCGATCCCGAGGACGGTCACTGCTACCACACGCGGGGTGAAGCAAACCGGCCTACCCATCCGGACACCCTTGGGCAGGCATCTCCCGCCACGGGCCGCTGCACCTGAACCGCCAGTTCACCCCCTCGAACTGCTCCCGCAACCGCTCCGGGTACGGACCGTACCTACCGATCGGCAGGTACGGCTCGATGAACTTTTACTGGGCATGGGTGAGTCGCCGACGCGTCACACGTGAAGTCCTGCCGCAATCCACGCCGCGGCGAAGACGCAGGAGGCACAGCAGTGACGCCGTAGTGCCGTACTGCGCGCAGGGACGTCTTGCCGGCACCGTCGGAGGGGGCGTCAGGCAGCGAACGGGTTGGCGTGGCCGGGCAACTGCTGCCCCGGGCGTAGAAACCGCTGGCTGCCCTGTCCGTCGCGCACCGCGACGAACCCGGCGGCCGTCAGCCGCTGTGTGATCTTCGCGCGGCGGATCACGCCCACCTTGAACGCCGCGGTGAAGAGCAGCGCGACCGCCGCACCGGAGGCGACCGCTTCGACCGGCGACTTGTCGATGAGCAGGAGCACGGTCAGGACCGCGCAGCCGAGGTATCCCTTCACCTTCTGGCCACGGTCGGCGATGTACATGGCCATGACATCGAAGGTGATGAGGTCCTTCAGCACGGCCACGGCACCGACCGCTTCGGGGAGCGGCTTCAGCGAACCCTGACTCAGCCCCGGCACCGTTCCGCCGTTGCCTGCCTGGGGATGGGTGGTGATGGTGGCCGCCTCGCGAACCCGCGCATCGGGCCGCGGGTCCCGGTACATCCGGACCTGGACGAGCGAGTTCTTGTACCCGGTCCTGTACGCCATGCCGTACGTGTAGCCGTACTGCTCCGCCACGTGTGCCATGGCGGCCGCCTTCGCGGCGGAGCCCTGGGGGGCGATCTCGACGATGTCCTGCTGACGGGCGATCTGCTGGAGCATCCCCGCTATGTGACGTTCTACGGACATTCTGTTCCCCGCCCCTGTTCCCCGCCCCTGAGCCCCCGGCGCCTGGGGCCGATCGGAGCACAGCCTAGGGGGTGCTCCGCGGATCGGAACACGCACGTTCACCCGGGCACGAGCCGGCCGGTGGGGGCGCGGTGGGCGCTTACACACCTTCATCGGATTCGGGTCGCCCTCGCGGCTGACCAGGACGACCTGGCTGGGGGGAGCGCCCTCGGTCGGGACGGTGACGAGGTGGGGACGCAGCGAGCTACACCTTGGTGGCTGCCGCCCGCCGCGCACGCACCCAGGTGTGGCAGCGGAGCTGCGGGCCTTGTCAGCCCCCGCCGCCGGTCGAGCCGCCGTGGCCTACGACCATCCACGGAGGAGACTGCACGCGACGCTGGACGACCAGGTCCACCTGGACGGCGGTGGAGGCGAGTATTTGTTGCAGTTGCTGATAGAGGGGCGTGGTGTCGGTTGTCCACGGGAGGAGTGGCATCGGCCGGATCAGGCGGCTGTTCGTCAGGAGTACGTACAGGGTGATCTTGGCGGCCACCGGCTTCCGGTCCTCCTTGTGCGACTCGATGATGGAGTGGTCGATCCAGATCTGCCGCACGTCGGTGAGCGGCCTCGGCCGGTCCGTACGGGAGCCCCGGACGAGGGTCATGGTTTCCGGTGCTCCCGCGGGCGCGAACCGTAACCGGGTCACGTTCCGAAAGGCCCCGTACAAGATCACAAAAGTGTTGACGACGAGTCCCGCCGCGGCGGCGACCCCGACCGCAGCCCAGATCCGGCCGGGCCCCTGCCTACAGATCATCGCCATGACCGCATAGACCGGGGTGCCGTAGAGGGCGCCCGCCGCGAGCGACCCGATTACCTCCCCGGGCCAACGCCTGGCGGCGAACACGAGCGGCCCGACTTCCTCGCGAAGCACTACGTCGACCACGTCGGGCTCCGAACGGTCGATCCGCGCGCTGTTCATGACACGACGTTAGGACGGCATCACCGGTTGGGGAAGAGCGCGTGCGGCGCCGGGCGGCCCGGCCACGACGCCCGGGTAGTGCACCTCGGTTCCAAGGGCGAGGGGCCTGCTGTGCCGACCTCGCCTGCCGGTTCGGCGCGGGCAGGTCCCATACTCGATCATCGGGCGGTTCGCGGGTATCCGGCCGGTGAGCTGCGTTGATGGGAACCGGGGAAGGTTGATGGAGCATATGAAGGATGCGAACGAGCCACTCGTACCTGAGGTGGTGGACAGTCCGGCTCTGCGGACCCAGCCGAGCGGCGGTGTCGCACGGTGGATGCTGAAGCATCAGGTGCAGCCGGTGGGTCCGGCCGCCGGCGAGGGGCACGGCGAGTCGCATGCCTGGTGGAAGGTCATGTGCCTGACCGGCGTGGACTACTTCTCGAGTCTGGCCTATGTGCCGGCGATTGCCGCGCTGGCGGCCGGCGCGGTCTCCCCGCTGGCGACGCTGCTGATCGTGGTGTTGACCCTGCTGGGCATGCTGCCGATGTACCGCAGGGTCGCGAAGGAGAGTCCGCACGGGGCCGGATCGGTGGCGATGCTGGAGGACTTGCTGCCGTTTTGGCGGGGTAAGCTGTTCGTCCTGGTGCTGCTGGGGTTTGTCGCCACCTCCTGGATCATCACGATCACCCTGTCCACGGCGGACGCTTCCGTCCACGTGGTGGAGAACCCCTTCTTCCCGCAGGCCCTGCACGGCCACGAAGTCGCCCTCACGGTCGTACTGCTGCTGATCCTGGGCGGGGTGTTCCTGCTGGGGTTCAGCGAAGCCGTCAAGGTGGCCATCCCGCTCGTGGCCGTATTCCTCGCCCTGAACGCCGTGGTCATCGGTGTGGCGGTGGCGGACGTCGTCAGTACCCCCGCCGCCGTTACAGCCTGGACCGACGCCCTGGGCGAAGGCGGTGGCGGCTTCGGTGACCTGATCGGCCCTGCCCTGCTGGCGTTCCCGCTGCTGGTGCTGGGCCTGTCGGGGTTCGAGACCGGTGTGAGCATGATGCCCCTGATCACATCCGACGGCGCGGACGCCGAACAGCGTCTGCGCTCCCGGATCCGCAACACCCGCCTGCTGCTCACCACTGCCGCGCTCGTCATGAGCGTCTACCTGCTGGCCGCAAGCTTCGTGACCACCGTCCTGATTCCCCACGAGCAGTTCGAGCCCGGCGGCGCGGCCAACGGCCGCGCACTGGCCTGGCTGGCCCATGAACACGTCGGTGAGGCATTCGGCACCGTTTACGACATCAGCACCATCCTGATCCTGTGGTTCGCCGGAGCCTCGGCGATGGCCGGGCTGATCAACATCGTGCCCCGCTATCTGCCCGGCTACGGCATGGCCCCCGAATGGGGACGCGCCGTGCGCCCCGTCGTCATCGTCTACACCGCCCTGTGCGTCATCATCACCGTCGCCTTCAACGCTGACGTCGACAAACAAGCCGGCGCCTACGCCACCGGCATCCTGGCCATGATGGTCTCCGGCGCCTTCGCGGTCACCGTCTCCGTGGCCCGCCACCGCAAACGCGCCGCCACCGCAGGCTTCGCCCTGCTCACCCTGATCCTGGCTTACGCCCTGATCGCCAACATCATCGACAAGCCCGACGGCATCGCCATCTCCGGCATGTTCATCCTCGGCATCGTCGTTGTCTCGCTGGTCTCACGCGTCTCACGTACCACAGAACTGCGCGCTGATCGCCTCGTCTTCGACGCCGACGCCCGCCGCTTCCTCACCGACACCCTGATGCACGACCAGTCCATCAACATCATCACCAACCGCCGCCAGGCCGGCGACGAGGCCGAGTACGCCGAGAAGGAACAAGAACAGCGCGGCACCAACCCCGTTCCCGGCCGCGCCGACATCCTGTTCCTCGAAATCGACGTGGTCGACCCCTCAGACTTCAGCGACACCCTCACCGTCCACGGAGTCCAAGTCGGCCCCTACCGCATCCTGCGCGCCGAAGCACCCGCCGCCCCGAACGCCATCGCGACCATCCTCCTCGCCCTGCGCGACACCACCGGCGTGAAGCCCCACTGCTACTTCGCCTGGGCCGAAGGCAGCCCCCTCATCCACATGTTCCGCTACTTCCTCCTCGGCCGCGGCGACACCGCCCCCGTCACCCGCGAGATCATCCGCAGCCACGAACCCGACCCCGACCGCCGCCCCGGCATCCACGTCGGCGGCTGACCCGCCCCCCGCTGCCGGGGCCCGCCCGGCCGTCCTTATCGCAGGCCAGGGGTGCGCACAGGCCGGTCCTTACGCGCCCCCCTGCCTTTCTGCAGCCCTCGCGTGAGCTGGGGCTACTGACATGTGGGCCATGACCGGTCTGCCATCGCTCGTGCCGACGTCAGAAAGCGGATCTGCTACGACGGTGCCGCTCCAGGGCCGTGGCGCCCGGGCATGAAGCCACCGGGTCAGTGGGGGATGCGGCCGCGGGTCATCAGGTTCCAGTTCTCCGACTCCGCCACCGACACCCAGGTCAGCAACGTCCTGGTCTCGCCCTTCGTTCCGTCCGTCCGGGCCGCCCGCCTCGGTGACCGTGCCCGGCGGCTTGCTCACCGAGGGCAAGACGTACAAGTTCCGTACGTCTGAAGAACTTGACCAGGGCCACAGCGTCCCGCACGCACTGCAGCGCACCACGCAGACCGTCGGGCACTCGGCACTTCAGCGGACTGGCGGTGATGGCCTGCGACGGGCCACCCCACCCCCCATCTGCGGTCGCGGGCAGTGGACCAGGCCGAGCGCGAGAGCCCGGAGGCGGAGGCCGTACCGAGCGCAGGGACGTCCTGCGGCTGGCCTCCCGATTCTGCCCCATCGGGCAGGTCGCGCCAGGGCGAGTTGGTGCGGTACTTCCACGCGACGGCCTCAAGGGTGCGGCGGTGGTCGGCCCAGCGCCGTCCAGGGACGGATCCGCCGGTATCAGAGGGACGATCCGGTCCCCCGTCGCATGAGTGATCACGCGTCGGGCGGACGCGTCCGATCAACTGGCCAACCCATCACAGAGATACGTGCTCGCCAGGAGACCCCGGTCGGCTGCTCCCGCGGGGCAGTCGGGCCCTGGTCAGATCGTGACCGGGCCGTGGGTGGTGGCGAACTCGACCGAGACAAGGCCTGGTTCCTCATCCTGGACCCAGGTGACGTCGATCTGGTCGAGGGGGTGGTCGGCCGGCTCGCCGAGGAATTCGGCGATGGAGGCGGCGTCGCCGGCGATGGAAACCCCGTGGATGGTGGTGGAGGTGCGGGGGTCGGCGCTCGGGCGCTCCTCGGTGGGAACCAGCCACTGGAGGAAGTAGGGCAGTTGCGGGTCATCGAGAAGTTCCAGCAGGCCGATCTGCTTCCACCTCAGGTCGAACCCGTCGGGGCGGACACGGTGGCCCTCGGCCGAGGTGCGGCCGAGGCGGCCCTCGACCGGGGAGATGTCGTCGACGGAGACCACCCAACCCAGCCAGCCGCCGCCCTCGGCGGCGCGGCGGGCGACGGCCTGGCCGAAGGGTGCGCGGTCGGCGGCCGGGTGGTCGAGTGTGGTGACGACCTCGACGTAAGTGCCGCCGCTCAGCGGGAGAATGAAATTGCGGGTGCCGAATCGCGGATGAACGCCCCCGTCGACGAACCCGGCGCCGAGGGCCGATCCGATCCACTGGACGGTCGAGACGAAGCTGTCGCGGGCCACCGCGTAGGACACGTGATCAAGTCGCACGGCGTCATCATCGCCCGACAACCCGCACAAATCCCGACGCCACGCCCGCCGCCCCGGCCGCGTCTTCTCCGTGGATTCAGCCGGGGGCGGATCGATCACCGGGCCTCGACCCCGGCCCACGTCAAGCGTGACCTGGGGCAGGTCTTCGAGCGTATGGCCGCGCACTACACCCGCCTGGCCAACACCGACCCGCGGCTCAACGACGGTCCGAACGCGGTCCGGGTCTCCGGGCCAGGCTCTGTCGAGCCTGGCGTCCTGCGCTCCAGCGGCGAGCCGATGAGCCGGGGGAGGACGAAGCGCGGGCCCTCGGCCTCACCCGAGCATCCACGTCGGCCGAGGGCGGGTTCTGCACGTTGCAGCTCCTCGTCAACGGCGACACCTGCCCCTGGAAAACGGACTTCCACGACTGCGAAAAACTCGTTCCTGTCCGGCGTCGATCTCGCTTACCGGCACCGCAAGTGCAAGCAGTGGCGCACGCTGGCCGAACGTGCTCCCGACCGGGCGACCGCCGATTTCCTGCACGAGGTGTTCGAGCCGACCGCCCGTGCAATCAGTGGCCTGGAAAAGGCCTTGGAGGCCCTCGCCTTCTGGACGAGGCCCTCACGCTCGACCTCCGTCGGCCGCAGAACCACTTCGGCCGGGTCTGGAACACCGCCCTCCGATCCCAGGATCTCGCCCGGCACGAAACAGAGGACGAGGCTGCATGAGACCGGAAGCCATGTCCACGGGCCCCCGCAACTACGCGATCGGGACGGTTGTCGCTCTGCCGCGCACCGCCGTGCACAACTGTCCCGTTGCTGACACATGCGTGACGCTGGCGAAGGTAGCGGACGTCCCGGTCGATCGAGCGGTCGAGTAACGGGACTTCGTCGCCGCGGTGCGGCTCGGGTTCCTCTTCCCGGTCGGGGCGGATCGGCGGGGTGGGCCGGGCCGCGGCGGCAGACTGGCGCCGCCGGCACGGCGGCTTCCCGGCGCCTGCGGGTGGTAAGGAGAAGAGCCCGGAGCTCCACCAGGCCGCGCCCGTCTCCTGGCTCCTCGCCCACGGCAGGATCACCGCACCCACGGGTGCGCCCTCCGCCGCCCTGGTCGTCGCCGGAGCAGGCGGCGGTACGCGCCGGTTCCGGATGGAGGCTCCGCAGCTGCTCTTGGCCGACGACGCCGAAGACGAGGACCGGTTGTCCGGCTGGTCCATCGACCGGGACACTGACACCCTCGCCGCCCCGTCCGGTGAGCGGAAGCAGGATAGTTGTCACCAAGGCAGGCTTGATGTCACCGAACGGTGTGGGCGTGGAGCCGGCCGTGAACCTGTGTGTCCCGTCGCCACATAGGTGGCAGATTCTCAGTGCTTCGCAGCCCGACCTTGCGGATTGTCACTTGCTCCAGAGGACCACACCCCAAGGTCTCCGCCGGGCAACGAGATGAAACGCCATCCGCGTGGTTCTGTGACCTGCCAGGCTTCGAACGATGCGTCGGCAGAACACGTCAGATGCATGCCGCTGTCAAACACCATCCGCAGGACGCCCGACTTGAACACAACCGCGGACAGGACCTTCGCCCCGAAGAGTGGAAGAGCCGCAGCCACGTCCTGGGACTCCGGCTTCAGAGGCCGGCCGGGACTGGTGTGGAGTGGCCCCGTCGAGAGCCGAGCCGGTGCTTCCAGCGCGACTTCCCACCCTGCGTCCAGGACGAGGGTCAGCCGAAAATCGATGCAGATCCTGACGACACTCAGGCCTCGGAGGTTCAAGACCCACCGGTCTTCGTGTTCGACCGGTTCCACTTCAGTGCTCATCAACACACCATGGTCCACTCCGGCGCAGGCACCAAGGGATTTTGCTCCTCCTCGGCATCACCCTCTGGTGAGCCGTCGACGGCAACTGTCTCGGGACGTCCGCAGAAGCCAGTTCCGCTGAGAATGCGAGGAGGAGCGTTCGCAACCATCCTGGCAAACCGGCAGCTCAGGGCAAGACCAACGGACAACTGCAGTGCGACGGGACACTGTGCGCCGCTCACGCACGGGTTGTCTTTCGTGGTGTTCGGGGTCAGTCCTCGCCAGCCGGAGTGATGGCTGTGCGCAACAAGGTGGCCATCGATCGGCCGGCCACCCGTAGCGGTTCCGGATCGCGGGCGGCCCGGCTGAGCATGAAAGCACCCTCCAGAATCATGACCATCGAGCACGAGAGGGACTGAGCCGTCCTCGGTTCGGCCACCCAACGGCCGAACCACCGCGTCGCCATGCCGACCCACTCCTCGAAAACCTCCGCCGTCGCGACCCGCAACACTTCATTGCTGCTCGCGACTTCCAGTGCCACCGTCCCGATGGGGCACGCGTCGGCGTAGTCGGCCGCAGCAAGGTCGTCCGCGGCCGCTTCGAATGCGTGCACGAGGGACTCCACCGGGTCTGCCACGCTGTCCAGCAGAGCCAGGACCATGCGCCCGTACTCGGTTCCGGACGTGCGGATCATGTCCTCGGCCAGTTGCTGCTTGCCGCCGGGGAAGAAGTGGTAGATCGAGCCGAACGGTGCGTCCGCCTCTGCCGCGATCCGCTTCAGGCCGGTGGCCGAGTAGCCGTGTCGGCGGAACAGCACCGCGGCGGCACCCTGGATCCTGGCTCGCGTGTCCAACTGTCCCATTGCCTTCTGCCCCTTTACCTTCCAAGATTACAGTAGAACGATCTATCAAGTAGGAGGTTGGCATGCCGAGGATCGAGTTGTCATCCGGACCGATCGACTACCAGGACACCGGCGGCGAGGGTCCTGTGCTGGTGTTCGGCCACGGTTTACCGATGAACGAGACCCAATGGCGCAAGGTGGTCCCGCTGCTGGACGGATACCGCTGCGTCCTGCCCACGCTGCCCCTGGGCGGGCACCGTCAGCCGATGAACCCGGATGCCGACCTTTCCCAGCGCGGTGTTGCCCGGCTCCTGGGCGAGTTCATCGAGGGACTCGGTCTGGACCAGGTGACCCTCGTACTCAACGACTGGGGCGGGGGCCAATTCCTGGTGTCGGAAGGGCAGGACCAGCCCATCGCGCGCCTGGTGCTGGTCGCCTGCGAGGCCTTCGACAACTTTCCCCCAGGGCCGGCCAAGGCCATGGCGCAGTTGTGCAGGGTTCCCGGGGCCGTCTGGCTGCTGACGCGGCTCATGCGCGTTCCCGCCTTCCGTCACAGCCGGGGCGGATACGGCGGGATGAGCCTGCGTGGAGTCCCCGACGAGATCATGGACGACTGGTTCGCTCCCGCCACCCGCAGCAGGGCCATCCGCAGGGACTTCGCCAAATTCGCCACCGGGGCACCCGACCGCAGGACCTTGCTCGCCTGGAGCGAGCGACTGTGTGACTTCGACCGCCCGGTACTGGTCGTCTGGGCGACAGAGGACCGCTTGATGCCGCGCGAGCACGGACCCCGGCTGGCCGAGCTGTACCCGCAGGGCCGGCTGGTCGAGATCGCCGACTCGTCCACCCTCATCCCCGAGGACCAGCCTGAACGACTCGCCCAAGTACTCACCGACTTCCTGATCCAAACCGGAGCCGAACCGGTCCGAAAAGTCTCCTGAGCGCGTGGCGGCAGGCTGACGAGACAGCCGCTAACGCACTCCTGTCGAGGTCTAAACCGCAGCCGGGCCGGTGCCGCTCGGCGCCGAGTGAAGTGACGCATCGGATCACCCGTCAGCGCCGGCTCGGGTACGAGCTACCGTGCCGAGCCGGGCACCTCGTCCCCATCAGCCCCCACCAGCTCGTTCATCGCCGCGGACAGGCCGAGGCACGCGTGATCAAGCAGTTCCAGTCGGGATCGGGACGTCTGCGCCTGACGCCGGCACGGCCCGCCGGCCTGCGCTGCACCGCCGGGTCAGCGTCGGCGGGGTGGGGCGGTCCGCCTCGGGATCGCGTACGCGGGTCCGGGGGAGGGGTGCGCGTGCAGGTGTCACGGCTGCGGCGGCGTGGTCCCCGTCTGCATTCCCTGCCCCGCCCTCGAACAGTCGGAGCCCGCTGTCACCGGCCGGGCACGGTCCAGGTCAGCCCCTCCGCGCGAGGTGATCAGGTACTCAATGACCGATCACCACCGGGTCGACCTCGCCGTCGACGCCCTGGACATGGCCGCCGCGCTCGGCCGCCCGAAGCCCGGCTGCCTGATCCACAGCGATCGCGGATCGGAATGCGCCTCCCGTCAGCTCCGCAACGAAATGAGCAAGTTGGAGCACCCGCAAAGTTCGGGCGGGCCGGGAGCTGCTTCGAAAACGCCGCCGCGGAGAGCTTCTGCCGTTCTAAAAGGAGAGATCGGCACCGGCTGCTGGCCTGACCGGACCACCGCCCGCGCCGACACCTACGACTTCGTCGAGACCTGCTGCAACAGACGGCGCCTGCGCAAGCACATCCATTGGGACTACCTCATGCCCTACGAAACGCGCCTGCGTACCGGCAAGATCAGGCCCTCGTGGCGCAACAACACCGTGTTCACGATCATGGGGAACCTTCACCTTCAGCCTCCTGGGTTACGGGACAGCCCTCAGCGAACGAACAACGAGGCTCAAGTACAGCTACACCCTGCGGGTGATTGGTCCACCTGGCTGGTTATCTGTTCGATAGTGCGGGGAGTGCTGCCTGTAGTCGATCCGGCACGCAGGTTTTCGGACGACCCGACAGCCGTGGAGGCATGCCATGTCCACAGAGGATCAGGAGATCACCGGTGTCGATCCTTTCGTTGACGACTGCGGTAGCCCGACGGACGACGGATACCTCTGGAAGGAAATCCAGGCGTGCGTCCTGAAAAACCCCGGACCCTGCCTGGAAGTGGAGAAGCAGTGGGGGGTGATGGCGGGCCGGAAGGGAAGCACGACGGACTTTCAGCTGGTTCCGACGGAGCGCCTCAAAGGGATCGAGTGCCCCAAGATCTGGTCCAGCACCGCTGCCGACTATTGGACGGCCGCGCAAAGCAGGATCCCCCACTACTTCAAGAACCCAGGGACGGCCGGACTGGGCATCAACTCCAAGCAGGCCCGCAGACAGGACCAACTGCACATCCACATGTCCCACTTCGCCCCCGAGGCGTTGCGTGACCTCCAGGGATACGACCAGCAGCAGAAGATCCCCGATGTGACGAAGTGGGCAGCCACGGTGCTTCCGGTGAGGGGCTTCGAATCGGAGACCCGCAACTACCGGGTGATGAAGTCCCCCAACCTCAGCGGCAACCTCTTCTACGCCCTCAGGCATTACGTGGTCGGGGACGACAACAAGATGCAGTACCAGACGATGATCGTGCTTCCGGCGACGCACGGCTTCTACATCCTGAACAGTGAGAGCAGCCTCCACAGCGGTACCGACACCTGCGACCACCTCCTCGACTGCGCATGAGCACCCACCCCCGTCCGGCCCTGCACACGTCGTAGGAGGTTCCCTCCACGGACACCGTGGGGACCGTCCCTGTCCCGGGTACGGCTTGCCGACTTCCAGCCATCCGACGTGCAGGCGGGTGTACCCCGAGCTGTATCGGCCTGCTGGCCGCGTTCGGATCGCGGACCACGGCGCCGAGGACATGACTGACGTCTTCGACAGGCCGCCGGGTACGGCCAGGACTCCATGGGCCTGACCGAGGCCACCGGCCCAACCGGCGCGTTCAGCAACGTCCTGCGCCGACTGCGCCGGCGCGGCACCGGACACGACCCCGGCTGCGTTGCCGTGGACCCGGCAGTGATGCTCGCCGATGGCGGCCGCGGAACTATGCTCGTTCGCTCATACGGCGCAGACCTTGGACGCACCTCATCGTTGCAGCCCAGCAGGGTGGCGTGGAGTCGGCGATGGTAGTTCAGGGTCCCCCCGGGGAACGGTACAAGTCATGAGCGATGCAGCGGTGCTGGTTCCGGTCACGCCAGACGGCAGGCTCGCTCCTGTCGCTCTGCACCCCGGTCTGAGTGACCGCCGCTATCTGGCGCGGCGGGACGCGCTCGTCGCGTTGGCGCGCGGCCACTGGGTCGGCGACCCTTCGCCGTCGGTCGCGTACCGTACTGCGGAGCACGCGACGTGGCGCACGGTCCACGCGGCGCTGGAGCCCGCCTTGCGGGCCCACGCGTGCCAGGCGGTGCTGGCCGCCCGCGAGGACGCGTGCATCCCCGCGGACCGCATCCCGCAGCACGGCGAGGTCGGGGCACACCTGCGGGCCCGGACCGGATTCGACTTCACCCCGGCCGGTGGCTTCGTGCCGAACCGGCGGTTCCTGGGGGCGCTGCGGCACGGCTACTTCCACGCGGTGCAGTTCGTCCGGCACCCCGCGGCTCCGCTGTACACGCCCGAACCCGACGTGATCCACGACGTGTTCGGCCACGGCGTCCACCTGGCCTCGGCCCGGTTCGCCGAGCTGTACCGCCTGGTCGGCCGGGCAGCCGCACAGGTGCGGACGGAGGAAGCCCTCAGCCTGCTCAGCAGGGTGTACTGGTACACCCTGGAATGCGGCGTGGTCACCGAGGCCCGGGGGGTCAAGGCGTACGGCGCGGCGCTGCTCTCCTCGCCCGGCGAGCTGCGCCGGTTGCCCTGGTGCGAGATCCGTGACTGGGACCTGCGAGTGATGGCCGGCACCGCGTACCGGGTCGAGGGGTACCAGCCCGTCCTGTTCGCCGCCCGCTCGATGGGTCACCTCACCGATGCCCTCGCCGCGTTCTGCGAGGACTTCGACGACGACACCGGGGCTCGGCTGAGGACCGCCGGGGGCGTCGGCCGGTAGGGGCTCGGAATCTCTCTGCCAGTCGTTGACGGCCTGTTGACGGCCTGGGGTCGCCGTGGGACCTGCCACAGGAGCCGCCCGCTTTTGTGGTCCGATTTCACGCGCGCACCTCCTGCGGGGGCGGGGTGTACGCCACCGCTGGGGAGGGCCCAGGTGAGGGTGTCCCACTGTCGGGCGGGCAGTGCGCGTGCGGCGATGGCGGTGAGGGGCGGTCGGTGAGCCGTATTCGCCTCAGGGCGACGTCGCGGACAGTCCGGGCTGGACGCAGGAGCAGAAGAGACGGCGGAGCGGATGTGGCAGGAGCTGCCCGACCTCGCGACGACTGTGGTCGATCATCCGCAGTGGGCCACGGTCTCCCGCGTGATCCGGCTGACCGGGCGTCGGCTGCGTTCCTCGAGGCGATTGCCGCCCATGCCGCCGCGCGCGGTGCGGGTCTGTCGGCCGCGGCGCTGCGCCGCCGCGCCGCCTCGCGATACGCCGTGCGCCCTCGGATGGTCGTGCCATGCGGTCCGGCGCCGGCCGGGCCGTGACCTTTCGTGCCCGGGTCCGCCGGACGGAGCGCCCGCGGCTGGGCCGGGGTTGCAGGAGTGTTTTCTGAAGTGCCGACACCCCGGTTGGGGGGCTCGGCGCCAGGGGGTGATTATCTCTCCACCACGCTCCCAAAAATCTGTGTCGGCCGGAGTAGACATCCGGCGGTGGTGTGGGTATGGTTTCTCTCGTAACGCAGAGAGACCGCAGGGCCTGGCAGACACGAACTGCCGGGCAGCAGTACACGCAGTACGAGTAGTCGCAGTGCGCAGGACG
Organism: Streptomyces sp. NPDC006544; assembly: GCF_040611715.1. NCBI lineage: Bacteria > Bacillati > Actinomycetota > Actinomycetes > Kitasatosporales > Streptomycetaceae > Streptomyces > Streptomyces sp. NPDC006544. Next base: position 38,300 of record NZ_JBEXOV010000072.1, read on the forward strand.
GTGCGGTGGTGGAGTGTCGAAGCCAGAGTGGTTGCAGGACGGCGACGGGACTGGCGACCGGACCGGGTGGCCCGCAGTGATCAGGG